>JALZHT010000271.1 GCA_030860645.1 Acidobacteriota bacterium | reverse complement strand
GCTTCGGGGCGCTGGCTGCGTAACACCAGCGCGACCACCGCGAACCCGACCAGCGCGGCGACGACCGCCGCCAGAATCGTTGACCTCCGCGGCCCCTTCACCTTCCTGTCTGCCATGCCCCGTCCTTAATTTTTGATTGGCGATTTTAGATTTGCGATTGAAAGTCGAAGGCCGCGCCGCCTTCAAATCAAAAATCTAAAATCGCCAATCAAAAATCCTTGAGTCAGTCCCTCTGGCCGAGCGCGCCGCCGGGCGCGAGGTTGACCAGCTCGCTGATGCGCGTCCGGACGGCCTCGGTCAGCATCCGGACTTCGGCGTCCGAGTAGTTGGCGGCGCGGAAGGCGTCGCCGAGCTGCTTGTCGGTGAGCCGCGCCAGCAGGCCGCCGATCCAGCGGGCCTCCTCGACGCGGAGGTCGTCGAACAAATCCTGCCGCTTGCCCTTGTAGAAGAGGAAGACGTTGCCGCGCTTCACGTCTTCGAGGAACGGGTCTTTGAAGTAGTCCTCGGGGTCGTTGCGGTTGCGGCGGATGCGCCAGACGACGGGCGCGCCCGACTTGACCCGGCCGAAGGTCGCGCCGAGGTCGCTGACGACGTAGTGCAGCTCGCCGCGGTCGCGCGCGTAGAGGACTTTGTTGTTCGAGTCCTTGATGTCCCAGTTGTTCAGCAGCGCCATCAGGATGATGAGGCCCTGCAACTCCTTCGTGCCGGCGAACGGGTTCTCCGACCACTTCCACTCGTCGAGCCGCTTAACGCCGTCGGGCCGCGCTTCGAGCCGCACGTTCTCGAACGTGCCCTTGCCCTCGATGTCGAGGCGCGGGACGAGGTAGTTGATCTCGGTCATGTAGCCGGCGGCCCACACGAGCCGCACGGCCGCCGTCTCCGACTGCGCCTCCTTGCCGACCTTCGCCACCCACTCGCGCCCTGACCCGTCACGCACGCGGTACTTCGTCGAGAACCCGCCCGTCTCCTCCTTGAGGAAGGTGACGCGGCTCAGGTCGGGCCGCCCGGCCGCGCCGCCGGGGCCGAGGAACAGGTCGCGCGAGGCGATGTCCGTGGGCGCGCGCCACAGCACGGGAGTCCCGCGCGGCGCCTCCTCCCCCCCCTCCGACTTCTTCTGGGCGAGGCCGGCCGGCGACAGGAGCGCGAGAATGAAAAGAGCGGCGAGACTGCGACTGACTGCTAACCTTCCCATGTCTACTTCTACTTCTTTCCGGGAGAGCCAAAGAAATTTTTGATTTTTGATTTGCGATTTTTGATTTAGTTGTCGGGCGACGGTCATCAGTTGTCAGTAAAGGCAAACCTGATGACTGAAAACTATCAATCACAAATCAAAAATCTAAAATCCGAACTCATTGTGTCGCGCCGGCAACGCCCGCCCCGCCGGGCAGGTTGACCAACTCGTTAATCTTCGCGCGGACGGCCGCCGTGAGCAGCCTGACTTCGTCGTCGGAGTAGTTCGCGGCGCGGAAGGCGTCGGAGAGCTGCGCGTCGGACAATTTGGCGAGCAGGTCGCCGACCCACTTGGCGTGCTCGACCGTGATGTCGCTGAAGAGGCCCGTGTTCTTGCCGCCGTAGTCGAAGCGGACGCGGCCGCCCTCGACGCGCTCGACGAACCTGGTCTTGACGTAGGAGTCCGGCTCGTTGCGGTTGCGCGAGAGGAAGCCGCCGGTCTTGCCGAAGGTCGTACCCAAATCGCTGATGATGTAGCGCAACTCGCCGCGGCCGCCGCCCGCGCCCGGCACGTAGACGACCTTGTTGTTCGCGTCCTTCAAGTCCCAGTTGTTCAAAAGGGCCTGGAGGACGACAAGCCCCTGGAACTCCCGCGTCCCCTTGAAAGGGTTCTGCGCCCAGCTCCAGTTGTCGAGCCGCTGCCACTCGGCGGGGCGCGCCTCGAAGCGGACGTTGGCGAAGCCGTTGCCCGCGCAGCGCTCGACCCTCTTCTTCGGCGCGGGCGCGCCCTCGATCCGCACGCACGGGACGAGGTAGCTCGTCTCGGTCACGAAGCCGACGGCCCAGACGAGCCGCACCGACGCGGTCTCGGGCTGCGCCTCCTTGCCCATCTTGGCGACCCACTCGCGCCCCGCGCCGTCCTTCACGCGGAACTTCGGCGAGTAGCCGCCCGTCTCCTCCTTGAGGAAGGTGACGCGGCTCAGGTCAGGGCGCGGCGCCTCGGCCGGGCCTTCGAGCAGGTTGCGCGCGCCGATGTCGCCGGGGTCGCGCCACAGGACGGGGTCGCCCTCCGGCATCGCCCCCTTCTTCTTGTCCTTCTCCTGCGAGGCGTGGGCGGAAGCCGCGAGCGAAAGCGTCAGGATGGCGAGCAGCGTGATCGAAACGCGGGCTGTCTTAGTGTGCATGAGTTTTAATTTTCCCTCCGGCTTCATCACGCGGTATTTCTCGCCCCGCCTAATCACAGACCTTTTCACTCCGGCTCCGGGGCGTCGAGGAAGTAGAGCTGGGCGTTGAAGTCCTCCTCGCCCGGCTCCCTCGCGGGGCGCTCGTAGGTGCCGTCGGGGCGCAGGTCGCGGGCCTTCACGTTGTCGCGCAGGTACGCCGCGATGACGACATCGCGCAGGTACTTCTTCAGCCGCTCGTCGCGGACGGGCGCGACCACCTCGACGCGGCGGTCGAAGTTGCGCGGCATCCAGTCGGCGCTGCCCGTGTAGACCTCCTCGTCGCCGCCGTTGGCGAAGTAGAAGACGCGGCTGTGTTCGAGGAAGCGGCCGACGATGCTCCGGACGCGGATCGTCTCCGACAGCCCCTCGACGCCCGGCCGCAGCATGCAGATGCCGCGGACGATGAGGTCGATGGGGACGCCGGCCTGCGAGGCGGCGTAGAGCGCGCGGATCAGCTTCGTGTCGGCGAGGCGGTTGATCTTGACGGCGATGCGGGCCGGGCGGCCCTGGCGCGCGTGCTCGGCCTCGCGCTCGACGAGCGCCACCATCTTCTCGCGCAGGTTGACCGGCGCGACCAGGAGCCGCCGGTACTCCTTCAGGCGCGAGAAGCCGGTCAGGAAGTTGAAGAGGTCGGTGGCGTCCGCGCCGATCTCCTCGTCGGCGGTGAAGAAGCTGAGGTCGGTGTAGAAGTTCGAGGTGACGGGGTTGTAGTTGCCGGTGGCGACGTGCATGTACTGCCGCAGCTCGTCGCCCTCGCGCCGCACGACGAGCGACACCTTGCTGTGCGTCTTCAGCCCGACGATGCCGTAGATGACGTGGCAGCCCGCGGCTTCGAGCCGCTTCGCCCACTCGATGTTCGGCTCCTCGTCGAAGCGCGCCTTCAGCTCGACGAGCGCCGTCACCTGCTTGCCGCGCTCGACGGCCTGGATGAGGGCCTCGGGGATGGGCGACTTCGACCCCGTCCGGTAGAGGCACATCTTGATCGAGACCACGTCCGGGTCTTGCGCCGCGTGCTTGATGAAGTCCGTGACGACCGTGTAGGAGTGGTAGGGGTGGTGCAGCAGCACGTCGCGCTGCTTCACGATGTCGAAGACGCGCGCCGTGTTCTTGAGCACCGCGGGCACTTGGGGCTTCGCCGGCGCGTCCTTCAGGTCGGGCCGGTTGAGCTTGTAGAGCGGCATCAGGCCGTTGGCGTCGAGCGGCCCCTCGATGCGGTAAACGTCGTCGTCCTTGAGGCCCAGCTCGTCGGTCAGCAGGCGCGACATCTCCCGGGGCATCGAGGCCGCGATTTCGAGCCGCACGGCCGAGCCGAAGCGGCGCTCGCGCAGCGACAGCTCGACGACGCGCAGGAGGTCGGCGGCCTCGTCGTCGCGCAGCTCCACGTCGGCGTCGCGCGTCACGCGGAAGGCGTGCCACTGGCTGACGTGCATGCGCGGGAAGAGCGCGTCGAAGTGGGCGGCGATGACATCTTCGAGCAGGATGAACTTCGAGCCGCCCTCGCCGACGGGGACGAGGCGCGGCACCATCGGCGGCAGCTTGACGCGCACGAAGCGCGGGTCGCCCTTGCCCGTCAGCGACCGCGTGACACCGTGCTCGGGCAGCGGCTCGACCATCAGGCCGAGGTTCAGGCTGAGCGCCGAGATGTACGGGAACGGGTGGCCGGGGTCGACGCCCTGCGGCGTGAGCACCGGGTGCACCTTGCGCTTGAAGAACTCGCGCAGCAGGAGCCGCTCGGGCAGCGTCAGCGTGTTGTAGCGGACGATCTCGATGCCCTCGGCCGCGAGCGCCGGCAGCACCCCGTCGCGCAGGGCGCGCGCGTGCTCCTCGAAGAGCGGGAGCAGACGCTTCCTGATCTCGGCGAGCTGGGCGGCCTGATCCATCCCGTCGGGCGAGAGGCCCGCCCCGTCCTCAATCAGCGTCTCCTTCAGACCCGAGACGCGGATCATGAAGAACTCGTCGAGGTTCGAGGCGAAGATGGCGAGGAACTTGAGCCGTTCGAGCAAGGGCTGCGTCGGGTCGAGCGCCTCTTCGAGCACACGCCGGTAGAACTCGATCTGGCTCAGCTCGCGGTTGAAGAAGAGGTGGCGCGCGTCGGGCGACACGGCCTCGCGGCGCGAGCCGGTGTTGCCGCCGCCGCGGGTCTCGTCCTCGGGGAAGGGTCGTGTGTTGGTCAGAGTCGTCATGCGTATTAACGCGAGAAAACCGCCGCCGGGCGTCCGGGCCTTCCCGCCCGCGGCCTGCAATTTTCCTGCGAGGAGATCAGGGGGTTTGCTGAGTTTTGATGCGGCCCGCCCGACATCGTTGGCCGCCGCGCCGCGCGCCGGCGATTGCCCACTCCCCGCAAGGCTCCTCCCGCACGGGCGGCCTCGGGGCCGCGAAATTTCTTCGGCGGGAGAGACTTGGATTTCGCGGGGCGTTTAAGCAAGTCGTATTCCCTCGGGCGCTCGCGCAGTCGGTGAATCCTGTGAAGTTATTCTACTTCAATATTTAACCCTGACAAAGCGGAAATCCCGCGCCGGGGCGGCCGCGGCCGGCTGTACGCTTTCATTCCTGCGGGTGACGGGAAGCCGCCGCGGGTGTCGGATGAAGGTGACAGCCGCCGCGGGCGGCAGAGTATAGTCTCGGGCTATAC
>JALZHT010000270.1 GCA_030860645.1 Acidobacteriota bacterium | reverse complement strand
CGACCTCGCCCGCGCCTCCGAGACGCCGGAGCGCCGCGAGCAGGACGCGCTCTTCGGGCGCGTGCGTGCTGGCGGCGACCACGAGCGGCCGGCGGCCGTCGAAGCCGAACCTGCGCCGCAACTCTTCCGTCAGCGGGTGCGGGCCGACGCCCGCGATGTCGAACTTGACGTTGCCGGAGACCTTGACAAGTCCGGGCGCGAGGCCGAGCGCGACGAGGCGCTCCGCGTCGGCATCCGTCTGCGCGACGGCGAGCGAGAGGTCGCGGACGACGCGCCGGATGAAAAACCTGATGAGCCGGTAGCGGCGGAAGGACTTCTCCGAGATGCGGCCGTTGACGAGGGCGACCGGCGTGCCGCGCCTGCGGCACTCGCGCAGGAAGCGCGGCCACAGCTCGGTCTCCATCACCAGCACCGCCGAGGGACGGACGGCGCGGAGCGCGCGCCGCACGCTCCAGGCCCAGTCGAAAGGGAAGTAGAAGACGAGGGCGGCGCGACCTCCGAACGCCTCGCGCGCCACGCGCTGGCCCGTCAACGTCGTGGTCGAGACGACGAGGACGTGATCCGGGTACTCCGCGCGGAGGGCGTCGAAGAGAGGCCGCGCCGCCTGCGTCTCGCCGACCGAGACGCAGTGGAGCCACAGGACGGGCCGGCCCGACGCGTCGAGCCGCGGCAGCCTCCCCGCGCGCTCGGCCAAACCCGCCGCGTACTTGCCGTGCCGCAGCGCGTCGAGCACGAACCGCGGCAGCAGCGCGAGCACGCCGAGGCCGAGGAGGAGGCTGTAGAGGAAGTACATGAGTTTCGAGTTTCGAGTTTCGAGTTTCGAGTTCTGAAGCAGTTCTGCAACTCGAAACTCGAAACCCGCAACTCGAAACTTGAAGTTATTTCGCCCGCTCGATGTAGCGCCCCTCCGCGGGGGCGACGCGGATGCGGTCGCCCTCGTTGATGAAGGGCGGGACCGAGATGGTGACGCCGTTCTCCAGCGTCGCGGGCTTGTTGACGTTCGAGACGGTCGCGCCCTTCATCGTCGGCTCGGTGCTCGTCACGGTCAGGATCATCGAGGGCGGGAGGTCAATGCCGATGGGCGCGCCCTCGTAGAACTCGGCCTGGATGCGCATGCCGGGCGTGAGCCACTGCGCCATGTCGCCGAGGTCGTCGTCGCTCAGCGCCGTCTGCTCGTAGTTCTCCGTGTTCATGAAGTGGTGGTGCGTGCCGTCGGAGTACATGTACTCCATCTCGTGCTGTTCGAGGACGGCGCGCTCGACCGTGTCGGCCGAGCGGAAGCGGTGTTCGAACGACGACCCCGTGCGCAGGTTGCGCAGCTTCGTCTGCATCATCGCGCGGAGGTTGCCGGGCGTGTGGTGGCGCGCGTCGAGCACCTTGCACGGCTCGCCTTCGAAGACGATGACCATGCCCTTCCGGATTTGGGTCGCGGGAATTGCCATGAAAAACTCTCGCTCCGTCTCAATAGAATTTCGCCGCCGGAGGCGCGTGCCGAAGGTCGCCGGCCCGCACAGAGAGCGTCCGGCCGCCCTTCGCAAACTGCGTAGTCTAGCGAGCCGCCGCGGGCTTTGTCCAGCGGCGGCAACCGGGGGCGAGGACGCGGCCGGGGAGGCGCTGCGCGGCGGCGCCCGCTACACGAACGTCGAGTCCGCCGACGGGTCGGCGTCGCCCTCCAGCTTGAAGAAGACGCGCAGCGTCACCTGGTATTCGAGCCGGCCCTTTTGCAGCCCGCCGCGCATCTCCGCGACGACGAACCAGGACAGTTCGCGCAGCGTCTGGCGCGCGCGCCTCACGGCGACCTCGATGGCGTGGCTGAAACTCTGGTCGGATGTCCCGACGATCTCGACGCCCTTGAAGACGTTCTCGCCCATGCCGTCCCTCCGCGTATGAATTCCTGCACGGAAATCTTCGACCCGGGATTCGCGCGCGCCCCGAGTCATTGATCCCGGTAGATGCGCGGCCCCGAGAAGGTGGCCGCGCGGGGACAAAAAATGTTTCGTGTGGAGGCCGTGCGGAAGCTAGCACGCGGGCGGGGGCGAGTCAAGAAGGTCGCTCCGTACGGGGCGTCGGAAGAAAATCCTGCGGGGTGGAAAACCAAGAGCGGGCTGACAACTGAGAGCCACCGGAGGGATTGGTGTTTCTCATTCGCCAGCCCGCTCTTCTCGGAGGAGCCCACCTTCCTGAGCGAATAAACGACGGGAGGGCGGAGAAGTTCCGAAGAAAATTTCCGGCGCGAAAAAAATTCCGGCGGGGCTTCTGACCTTCACGCGGCGCGCGCGCGCTGGAGCGTCCGCCGCTGGCGCGCGATGTGGTCGAGCCACTGCTGCGCCTCGCGGTAGAAGGGGAAGCGCTGCTCCTCGGTGCGGAAGGCTTTGGTGTGGTAGTAGCGCCGGCCGTTGATGAGGCGCGCCGGGTGTTTGATGTGCAGCATCTCGTGGTAGAGGATGTACTCGACGAACCACTCGGGCACGTCCTCGGAGTCGAGCGTCTTGCTGATGACGATGGTGTCGTGGACGCCGTCGTGGTGGCCGAGGATGGTGCGCGTGCGGCGGCGCGACCAGGTGAGCGTCGGCTGCCCTAGCTCGCCCTCGAAGTAGCGCTGGTTCAAACGGCGGAACATCCGTCCGAGATCGTAGACGCGCCCCTGCGCCGAGGAGACCTGCTTGCGCCCGCGCCGGCGGCGCGCGAGGTCCGAGGCCCGCAGCACCTCGGGCGCGCAGGCGTAGTCGCGGTAGACCTTCTCGTAGAAGGGCGGCGTCTTGCGGCGGAGCAGCTTAGCGACGAGGATGAAGGCGAGCGCGCGTTGGACGCCCGGCGGCGCGCCCTTGAAGATGTCGGAGAGGCGGACGTAGACGCGGCCCGAGCGCACCCGGATGGTGTGGTTCAGCCCGGCGTAAGGGTAGTAGCGCGCGTCCACTTCGGGGACGGGGCGCTTGGGCGCGAGCTGCCGGAAGGCTTCGACGAAAAGGGTGCCGAGCAGCGGTTGTGAGTCGGGCATGGAACTTCTCACCCCTGCGAAAATCTCGCCGCGTTGTCGGGCCGGAAAATCTACCCCGAGAGTTGGTACTGCCTCGGCGATGGAGACGGTGTTCGGCGACGACAGGAGCCACGATATTACGGGGCGGCTGCCGAGGCCGTCAAACAGGACTTTTCGGCGGGCCGCTAAGCCTTTTGCCTGCCGCTAAATGGGAGGCGGCCCCGGCGGGCGGGCGCACCGCCCCGCAAAATCGCCCCGCCCCAACCCTTTTGGCTGTAACGACTTAAGCCTTCCGGGGTGAGGGTCAAGCTGAGCCGCGGGTGTAAAGCCAGCCGTGTCTTTGAATTATCCGGCCGGAGGCGTCGGCCGCGGCTGGCCGACGCCTCCGTTTGCCCCGTTTTTCTCTCTTCCGCTATACTCCGCGGGAAGCGTCGGGGCGGGGTACGGGAGCCCGCCACGCGGCCCCGAAAATAAAACCTTGACAGGGCGTGGCGGCGGCCGTTAACAATGTTAAGATTGCGCGGCGCGTCACTTCGCGCGCGCCCGGCACGCTCCCCGAAACCCCCTGAAGCCCCGCACGCCTTTTCTCGCACGATGGCATTTCGCGCCACGACATTTCCGACGCAGGCCGACTGGACGCCCGACGCGCGCGGGCAGGCCGTGCTCTCGGCCATCATCAGGGAGCATCTGCGTTCGGGCGAGCCCGTCGGCTCGCGCACCATCGCCGAGCGCTTCGCGGGCGGGGCCGGCTGGAGCCCGGCCACCATCCGCAACGTGATGGCCGAACTCGAAGAGCACGGGCTGGTCGAGCAGCCGCACACCTCCGCGGGCCGCGTCCCGACCGACAAAGGCTATCGTTTCTACGTCGACCACATGGTCGGCGACGCGCGCGTCTCGCGGGCCGACATGTCGGCCATTGACCGCACGCTCGGGCTGGCCGCGGGCGACACACCCGCGCAGCCCGGCCGCCTGATGGAGAAGGTCTCGCACCTGCTCTCGGAGCTGTCGGAGAACGTCGGCATCGTCGTCTCGCCGCCGGTGGCCGACAGCCGGCTCGAACACATCGAGTTCCTGCAACTCGGCGACGGCCGCGTCCTCGTCGTCCTCGTCTTCGCGTCGAACGTCGTGCAGAACAAGATCATCCGCGTCGACGAGCCGCTGACGCAGGGCGACCTCGAACAGGCCGCGCGCTACCTGAACACGGAGTTCGGCGGCAAGAGCCTCCAGGCCATCCGCGCCGAGGTCATCGCCATGATGCGCGAGGAGAAGGCGCTCTACGACCGGCTGTTGCGCAACGCCGTGCTCCTCTTCGAGCGCAGCGTCGGCGGCGACGAAGAGTCGGAGACGGGCGACGTGTACATTGACGGCGCGTCGAACATCCTGGCGAAGCCGGACTTCTCGGACGTGGAGCGCCTGCGCGAGCTGTTCCGCACGTTCGAGGCCAAGTCGCGCCTCGTCAAAATCCTCAACGAGTGCATCGCGAGCGAGCCGGTCTTCGGCGACGTGCACGTCGTCATCGGGCGCGAGCACAGCGCGCCGTCGCTGCAAAGCTGCGCGCTCATCACCGCGCCGTACCGCCTCGGCGACGGCGGCGTCGCCGGCACGCTCGGCGTCGTCGGGCCGATGCGCATCGAGTACGCGCGCACCATCGCGGTCGTCAACTACATCGCGCGGCTCGTCGCGCGGGTGCTGCGCGAGGAGGCCGGCCGCGCCTGAGGCGGGGGAGTTTTCAGTCGGTAGGTAAACAAGGGTAGAAGGGATGAGTCAGACGGACATGACCGACAAGGAGAGGCAGCCGCCGAACCGCATCCCCGTGCGCTTCGTCGGCGACGAGGGCGACAGGGGAGGCGAGACGCCCGAGGCGAACAGGGAAGGCGAACTCTCGCCCGAGGAGCTGGGGCGCGCCTCCATCTACGAGGACGCCGGCGAGATGGCCCGGCGCATCAACCGCGGCGGCGAGGACGCCACCGAGGGGGGGCGCGCCCGCGCCGACGACGCGGACGTGGCCGGCGCCGTAGACTACGCGGAACTCCCGCGCAGCCGCGACGACCAGGAC
>JALZHT010000269.1 GCA_030860645.1 Acidobacteriota bacterium | reverse complement strand
CGGCGGCGGCCGAGACGGCGAGGGGCCAGCGGGCGAGGCCGAAGGGCGCGAGCGTGCGCGCGCCGAAATGTTTTTGCAGGACGCGGCGCGCCGGCGCCGGCTCGAAGTCGGAGTCGGGGCGGCGCGTGACGAAGCCGGGCAGGTGCGATTCCGCGTCGGCGAGCGCGACGGGGACGAGCAACTCCGAAGGGGCGATGCGTTGGAGTTCGGCCGCGGCCGCGCCGGCCTGTAGCTCGGTCGCGGCGAAGTCGCCGGTCGTCACGTCGGCGAAGGCGACGCCGGCGCGCTTCCCGTCGTTGACGTAGGCGGCGAGGTAGTTGTTGACCTTGCTTTGCAGCAAGCCCGGTTCGAGCACCGTGCCGGGCGTGACGACGCGCACCACGTCGCGCTCGATGAGGCCGCGCCCGGCCGACTCGCCTCTGACGGGCGTCGCCGTCAACTGCTCGCAGATGGCGACGCGGTGGCCGCGCGCGATGAGCGTGGCGAGGTGGCGCTCCAGGCTGTGGTGCGGGACGCCGGCGAGGGGCACGCGGACGTTGCGGCCCATCGGCTTCGAGGTGAGGACGATGTCCAGCTCGCGCGCGAGGAGGCGGGCGTCGTCGTCGAAGGCTTCGTAGAAGTCGCCGATGCGGAAGAGGAGGATGGCGTCGCGGTGCCGGCGCTTGATGTCGAGGTACTGCTTGCGGAGGGGCGGGGCGGCGGTCATCGGTCGAAGAGTAGGGCGAGCGTGTCTTCGACCGACGTGAGGGCGCGGTGGAGCCGGCGGAGCTGCTCGAAGCTGAGGATGGTCGTGACGCGGCCGATCTCGTGGAAGGGGCCGGTGCGGGCGAGGCTCAACTGGCGCTCGGCCCGGTTCGTGTCGCGCTCGGTGGCGACGACGAGGAAGGGCTTCGAGCGCTGCGCGTCGTAGGCGCGCTTGAGCTTGGCGAGCGCCGCGTCTATGTTCCCCTTGTGCTGCACCTCGAAGACGTGGCTGAGGCGCGGGCTGGTCTCGCCCTCGCGCCAGACCACGTCGTAGTAGTCGAACTCCACCTGGGCGTTAAGCCCGAGCACGCGGCCGATCTCGACGAGCATCTGCTGCACGTCGACGTGCGTGAGGGCGTCGCGCTCGGCCGACGCGGCCGGCTCCGGCGGCTGGAAGTGCAATTCTTCCTCGGCGACGCGCCGCCTCCCTCGCTCGGTAATCGTCCAGAGGCCGCGCACGCGCCCGATCTCGCGCCTCTCGTCGAGCGCGCGGCCCGCCCGCTGGACGAGCCTGCGCCACGCTTTACGGTGGCCGTTGGCGAGCGCCCGCACGTCGCCGTCGGAGAGCTGCGGGAAGTAGGCCACCAGGCGGTCGTAGAGGAAGCGCACGTCCTCGACGCCGCCCGTGGCGACCAACTCTTGCAGGACGGGCAGCTCGATGCGCTCGACGCTCGGGTAGGCCATGGCGTTTGAACTCGGGGGCGGACAGAGAACGCGGGGAGGTGGGCACCTCTCCGTCGCAAGGTAACGAATACGGAGGAAAGTTACAGGAGAAGCGGGCCGGCAGGCAAGCGCGGGGGCATAAAAACAGAAGGCAGAAAGCAGAAGGCAGTCAAAAACCGCATGGTCTTGACTGCCTTCTGTTTCTGCCTTCTGAATTAATCAGGCCGCGGCCGGCGTCTCTTTGAGGCCGAAGCACTCGCGGATTTCGTCGGCGTCGAGGGTGTCGCGCTCCATGAGGCCGGCGACGAGGTCGGCGATCTCGGCGCGGCGGGCGTCGACCATCTCGCAGGCGCGCGTGAGCTGCGAGTTGACGATGTCGTTGGTGGCGTGCTCGATGCGGTCGAGCAGGGCCTGGCTGTGCGGGTCTTCGGGCTTGCCGAGGTGGATGGGGCCGAGCGGACTCATGCCGAACTCGGCGACCATCCGGCGCGCGATCTCGACGGCGCGCTCGATGTCGTTCGACGCGCCGGCCGTCATCGTGTCGAGCAGGAGCATCTCGGCGGCGCGGCCGCCCAGGAGCATCGCGATCTGGTCTTCGAGGTACTCGCGCTTCTTCATCAGGCGGTCGCGCTCGGGCAACGCCTGCGTGACGCCGAGCGCCCGGCCGCGCGGCAGGATCGAGACCTTGTGGATGGGGTCGCCGTGCCTGACGGCGACGCCGACGGCGACGTGGCCCGCCTCGTGGACGGCCGTCGCGTAGCGCTCCTCCTCGTCCATCCGGAAGCCCTGCCGCTCGACGCCCATCAGGATTTTGTCGCGCGCGTACTCGACGTGCCGGCGGCCGACCGCCTCCGAGTCGTCGCGCGTCGCCGCAATCGCCGCCTCGTTCAGGAGGTTCGCCAGGTCGGCCCCGGAGAAGCCCGGCGTGCCGCGCGCGATCCACGTCAGGTCGAGGTCGTCTTCGAGCTTCAGCCGCCGCGCGTGCACGCGGAGGATTTGCTCGCGGCCGCGCATGTCGGCGAGGTTGACCGTGATCTCGCGGTCGAAACGGCCGGGCCGCGTGAGCGCCGGGTCGAGGATGTCGGGGCGGTTCGTCGAGGCGATGACGACGACGCCGCTCGTCTGCGTGAAGCCGTCCATCTCGACGAGGAGCTGGTTGAGGGTCTGATCCTGGTCGGCCGAGGCCGAGTCGCCGCCGCGGCCGCGCCGACGGCCGAGGGCGTCAATCTCGTCTATGAAGATGACGCAGGGCGCGAGCTTGCGGGCGCGCGCGAAGAGGCGGCGGACGCGGGCCGCCCCCAGCCCGGCGAACTTCTCCTGGAAGCTCGAACCCGAGACCGAGAGGAAAGGCACCTGGGCCTCGCCCGCGGCGGCGCGCGCGAGCAGGGTCTTGCCCGTGCCCGGCGGGCCTGAGAGCAGGATGCCGCGCGGCGCGCGACCGCCGAGCCGCCCGAACCTCATGGGGTCGCGCAAGAACTCAATCGTCTCGGCCAGCTCGGCGCGCGCCTCGTCGACGCCGGCCACGTCGGCGAACGTCACCGTCTCGCCGCCGTCCTGCTCCGGCTGGTAGTCGTTGCCGTGGCCCATGCTGGCGTAGACGCGCCAGCCGATGAAGCCGATGAAGAGCAGCGTGATGACCGGCAGCGAGTAGCTGAAGAGGGTCGCCAGCGGGCCGGGCCGCAGCGACTGGTACTCGACCTGCACCCTGTTGCGGGCGAAGGCCGAGGCCACCTCCTGCTGCGCCTCCTGGTTGGCGACGACGGCCTGCGAGACCGAGCCGTCGGCCCCGACGACCGAGACCAGCTCGCCCTCGACGCGGACGGCGGCGGCCCCGCCCGCCTCGGCCAGCTCGCGCAACTGCGTGTAGTTGATGTGGTTGATGGGCGGCTGCCGCTTCAGTTGGAAGATTTCGAAACCGAGGACGGCGACGAGGAGGGCGAGGGCGAGCGCGCCGACGCCGACGGCGGTGTGGGCTTTCTGTGTACGGGGGATCAGACGTGAAAACGGCATAAGACCTCAATGACGGAGGCGGCGTCGGGGGAACGACGACCCTTTTGCAAAGTGAATTTGCTACAGAGAAACCGCTTCAGGAAGTAGCTGAAGGTCGGAAGCCTGAGACCGCGCGCCTGACCGCGCGATTGAGAAAGCGTCCGCCGGTAGCGACGAACGCCTCCCACAATCTACCAGCCGACCGTCGGTTAAGTCCAGTGAAAAGTATACGCTGCCAACGCCCGAAACGGTTTGCCGTTCGTCCGATGAGGCCGAAGCCTCTCCGGTTGCCGCCCCTCCGGACAAGTCGGCAGACTGTCAGCCCGCCGGCCTGTATCCGGACACTCCCGACCAAAACAACCCCGCCGCGTTTCGATACAAAGCATCCCGGGACGCCCCGACCGGCGGCCGCGAAACGTTTTCCCGGCCGCCAAGACCTTTGGTTTCGCGGACTTAGACTTTCGCAACCGGGCTTAAAAGGGGCTGGCATGGACGTTGCACGATTGACCGGCGAGTGAGGGTTCAGTTGAACCGAAGGAAGACTAAACTGACGCTAAGGAGAACGCGAACATGTTGTGGACGATTCTGGTGGTGCTTCTGATCCTGTGGCTTCTTGGGCTGGTGAGCGGCTACGCCCTCGGCGGCTTCATTCACCTGCTGCTCGTCGTGGCGCTCGTGATTCTGGTCATCAACCTGCTCACGGGCCGGCGCACGGTCTAACGTTTCTGCGAAGGGGGACGGGAGGGCGGCGGCGTTCATGCGCCGCCGCCCTCCTTTTTTAGTTTCGAGTTGCGAGCTAAAGAATTTTTGATTTTTGATTTTTGATTGGAAGGAGAAAGCGTCCGCCTCTTCTTTCAATCGCAAATCAAAAATCTAAAATCAAAAATTCTTTGGCGAGCAGCGTGGTGAGCGGCCTGGTGACGCGGCCGACCGGGTAGAGGTTCAGTTGCTTGTCCCAGTAGGGCGAGCGCTCGTGGAAGAAGCGCAGGCGCTCGGCGGGGCTGGCCGCGAATTTGGGGTCGGCGGCGAGGCGCTGCTCGAACTCGCGCTTTAAATTCTCGTCCCTCGACAGCAGCTCGCGCGCGAGCTTTTCCAGGACGTAATCCTCGCCGTACTCCTTCTGCTCGAAGACGGGGTTGAAGAAGCCCCAGGCGACGAGCGAGTCGGGCGCTTCGGGTTCGAGCAGGTGGAGCGCGACGCGCCCCGCCTCCTGCGCCAGCGGCACGACGTAGGAGCCGGCCGGGTAAGTCCGCCGCTCGCGCACCGGCTCGGTCGTAAACCTCGCCGTCTGCCGGCCCTCGAACGGCGCGGCCGCGAACCTCACGTCGCGGAACCGAAAACTCTCCACTTCGAGCACCGCCTCCGCGCCGAGGCGCTTGACCGTCAACCCGTGCGCGCGCAGCACGGCGGCCACTTCAGACCACTGCGGCGGGATGACGTAGTAGAGCGGCGGGTTGACGGAGACGGCCGCGCGCGTCTCCGCGTAGAAGGGGATGGTCAGGTCGCGCGGCTCCGTGCCCCAGGTGACGCGGGTCGCGCCCGAAACTTCGCTCGGCTCGGTGCGTGAGGCCCAGCCTTTGAAGAGCGTCGGCGTCGGCCGGTCGGTCAGGCGGACGCTGAGGGCCACGCTCCTCGAAGGGTCGTAGGC
>JALZHT010000268.1 GCA_030860645.1 Acidobacteriota bacterium | reverse complement strand
GTATCAGGCGAGCCGCACGTCGCGCTCGCCGGCGACGACGCGGCCGATCTCGTAGCAGTCGGCGCCCACCGATTCGAGGTGCGAGCGGATCGCCGGCGCGTGCTCCTCGGCGCAGACGACGACCATGCCGACGCCCATGTTGAAGGTGCGGTACATCTCCGCCTCGGCGACGTTGCCGAGCCCCCGCATGACCTCGAAGACGGGCGGGACGGGCCAGGAGCCCCGCCTGACCTCCGCGGCCGTGCCCGCCGGCAGGACGCGCGGGACGTTCTCCAGGAGGCCGCCGCCCGTGATGTGCGCCAGCCCCTTGACGAGGCCCGTGTCGAGCAAGCCTTCGAGCGGGCGCAGGTAGCTCAGGTGCGGCGCGAGCAGCGCCTCGCCGACGGTCGCGCCGAGCGCGTCGAGGCGCGTGTCGGGCGTGTAACCGGCGACCTCGAAGAAGAGCTTGCGGGCGAGCGAGTAGCCGTTGGTGTGCAGCCCGGCCGAGGGCAGCCCGAGCACGAGGTCGCCGGGCGCGATGCGCGCGCCGTCTATGACCCGCTCGCGGTCGACGACGCCGACGATGAAGCCGGCCACGTCGTACTCGCCCTCGGCGTACATGCCGGGCATCTCGGCCGTCTCGCCGCCCAGGAGCACGCAGTTGTTCTCGCGGCACCCGCGGGCGACGCCCTCGACGATCTGGACGATCACGTCGGGGGCGAGCACGCCGGCCGCGACGTAGTCGAGGAAGAAAAGCGGGCGCGCGCCCTGGACGAGGATGTCGTTCGTGCAGTGGTTGACGAGGTCCCGGCCCACCGTGTCGTGGACGCCCGTCATGAAGGCCAACTTGAGCTTGGTGCCGACGCCGTCGGCCGAGGCGACGAGGACGGGCGAGCGCATGCCGGGGAAGGCCCCGTCGAACATCCCGCCGAAGGTGCCGATCTCGGAGAGCGTGCGCTCGTCGAAGGTGGAGCGCGCGAGCCGCTTGATGCGCTCGACCGCCGCGTTGGCGGCGTCTATGGAGACGCCGGCGTCGGAGTAGGTGATTGATTTAGACATAAAGAAGTAGACAGTAGAAAGACGTTCGCTAATGCATCGTCAGAGTGTCAGCCTCAGCCGCCGCCCGTGCGGAGCCTGCTGTCTACTGCTCTTTGCCCCGCCTCTCCAGTTTTTCCTGCAAAGCCCTGATGCGGTCGGCGGCCGAGGCGCGCGAGGCTTCGTCGAGCGTGACGGTGATGACGAGGTGGCTGCCGCCCTCCGCGCCCGCCGGGAGCATCGAGGCGGGCAGGTCAACCGAAACACCCTCGTCGCCGCCGACGAGCACGACGGCCGTGTCGTTATCCTCAATGCGATCCACCACCGCGCGCGTGCGCTTCGTCTTCCCGCTTCTCTCTTCGTCAGGCATCGGCTTCACCTCGGCGACGGGATAAATGGTTTCCGGTTTCCGGTTTCCGGTGAAGGCAAAAACCGGAAACCGGAAACTGCGATTTACGATTCACGGCTCCTCTCATCTTCCCCGGTTCGAGTTGCGGTTCGCGTTCGTGTTAGAGCGGGCGCGCTGGGGCGAGGGCTTGGGGGCGGGCGGCAGGTCGCCGAAGTCTATGAAGCCGCGGCGCGCGGAGTCGTCGCGCAGGGCCTCGCGGCCGACCCAGAGGTCTTCGTTCCCCTTCGGCTCGCGGGCCGTCTTGATCTGGTAGCCCTCCTCGCCCTTCGTCGTGATGACGACCTCGCCCTGGAAGTCCGTGCGGTAGACGCGCACCTGCGCGGCCCGGAGGCGGTCGAGCACCTCCTGCGCGGGGTGGCCGTAGCGGTTGGCGTCGCCGGCCGAAATCACCGCCGCCTTGAACTCGCCGCGCCGGAGGAACTCTTCCGAGGTCGCGTACTTCGAGCCGTGGTGGCCGACCTTGAGCACGTCGGCCGCGAGGTGCGCGCCGCTGCGGATCATGCGGTCTTCGGTCTGCGCCTCGGCGTCGCCGGTCAAAAGCATCGAGAACTCGCCGTACTCGAAGCGCGTGACGACCGAGTTCGCGTTCGGCTCGTTGCCGCCCGAGCGCAAATCCTCCTTCTTGAAGAAAGGCTCGATGGGCGCGAGCACGAGCAGGCGCGCCCCGCCGCCCAACTCGTACGCCTGCCCCGGCGCGGCGCGCGTGAGTTTGATGCCTTTATCGTCAACCGCCTTCAGGAAGTCCTCGTAGTTCTTCGTCGTGTTGGGCACGCCGCTGTAGAGGACTTCGCCGACGGGGATGGCCTTGATGACTTCGTCGGCCGCGCCGATGTGGTCGGCGTGCGCGTGCGTGGCGACGAAGAGGTCTATGTGGTCGGCCCCGTGGCGCTTCATGGCTTCGAGGATGCGCTTGCCGTCGCCCGGCTCGCCCGCGTCGACGAGCGCCGTCTTCCCGCCCGGCGTCATAATCAAAATCGAGTCGCCCTGCCCCACGTCGAGCACGACGACCTTGACCTCCTCGCCCGAGGCCGGCGGCGGCGCGACCCGCCGCTGCCGCTCCAGATACGGCCCGACGACGTAGCGCCACCCCAGATACCCGCCCACCGCGAGCACCACCGCCAGCGCCGCCAGCGCGCACCCGCACCCCCGTCTACTCTGCGCCACTACAGCTACCTCTCATCTCTCTTTTCCAAACTAATGAACTTCGACTAGTGAGGGCGAAATTTTCAGTCAGCCACACCGCGAGAGCAGGGGAGAGCTGAGCGTCGATCCAGACAATCACGCCGCGATGACCGGATGATCGAAGCGCCGCGCGGCGTAAAGAAGGGCAGCTTTCAGGTCATCCATTTCAAGGTCGGGCATTTCTTCGAGTATCTGTTCCGCGCTCAAGCCGGCGGCGAAAAGGTCGAGCACATCAACCACACGGATGCGCATGCCGCGGATGCAGGGCCGCCCGCCGCACTGCTCCGGATTGATGGTGATTCTTTCGAGAAGTTCAGACATAGCGTGCTCCAAATCCGTTTAGTCCGACGGCACGGGCTCGCGCTCGCGGGCGAACTGGGTCTCGGCCTCGCGGGTGATGCGGGTCGGGTATTGACCCGTCCAGCAGGCGACGCAGGAGGTCGCGGCGGGGAAGCCGCAGGCTTCGAGCATGCCTTCGAGCGAGAGGTAGCCGAGCGAGTCGGCCTCGATGAAGCGGCGGATCTCTTCGACCGACTTCTGCGCCGCGATCAGCTCCTCCCTGTTCGGCGTGTCCACGCCGTAGTAGCACGGGCTGACGGTCGGCGGGCAACTGATCCGCATGTGCACTTCCGACGCGCCCGCCTCGCGCACCATGCGGACGATCTTCTTCGAGGTCGTGCCGCGCACGATGGAATCGTCAATCAGGACGACGCGCCGGCCGGAGATGAGGTCGCGCACGGGGTTGAGCTTGACGCGCACGCCGAACGAGCGGATGGACTGCTTCGGCTCGATGAAGGTGCGCCCGACGTAGTGGTTGCGCACCAGCCCGAAGCGGAAACTGATGCCGCTCTCGGCGGCGTAGCCGATGGCGGCGGCCACGCCCGAGTCGGGGACGGGGACGACGAGGTCGGCGTCGGCCGGCTGCTCCAGCGCGAGGCGGCGGCCCATCTTGTGGCGCGACTGGTTGACCGAGCGGCCGTAGATGACCGAGTCGGGGCGCGAGAAGTAGACGTGCTCGAAGATGCAGAACGAGTGGCGGCGCGCCGGAAGCGGGAAGGACGAGTGCAGGCCCGCGCGGTCGATGACGATCATCTCGCCCGGCTCCACGTCGCGGACGTAAGTCGCGTCAATGAGGTCGAAGGCGCACGTCTCGGAGGCGAGCACCCAGGCGTCGCCGAGCCGGCCGAGGGCGAGCGGGCGGAAGCCGCGCGGGTCGCGCACGGCGACGAGCGAGTCGGGCGTCAAAAACAGCATCGAGAACGCGCCCTCGGTCTCGCGCAGCACTTCGGGGATGGCCCCCTCGACGGTCGGGGCCTCGGAGCGCGCGATGCGGTGGAGGACGACTTCGGTGTCCGAGGTCGAGGAGAAGATCGCGCCGTCGCGCTCCAGCCGCTTGCGCTCGTCGGAGGCGAACGGGAGGTTGCCGTTGTGGCAGACGGCGACCTGGCCGTGCTTGCAGGCGACGAGGAAGGGCTGCGCCTCGCGGATCGAGACCTCGCCGGCGGTCGAGTAGCGCGTGTGGCCGATGGCCGCCGCGCCGGGCAGGCGGTTCAAACGCTCCTCGGTGAAGACCTCGGAGACGAGGCCCATCGCGCGCTCGGAGCGGAGGGTGTCGCCGTCGGACGAGACGATGCCGCACGACTCCTGCCCGCGGTGCTGTAACTGGTAGAGGCCGAGGTAGGCGAGGCGCGCCGCCTCCGGGTGGCCGTAGATGCCGAACACGCCGCACTCGTCGTGGAAACCGTCTCTCAGTGTCTCGCTCACCCCGGCCGCCTCGAAGGTCACGCCCCTCTAAGATTTGACGCGACATTGTAACACCCGCGCGCGCCCGCGAGAATCGTAGGGGCGGGGCAAGTCCGCGGCCCGCTCAAGAGACGAAACAAATTAGCAGGGATGGAGAGGATGGACAGGATGAAGAACAAAGACCGACCGCTTCTTTCAGATTCGAGATTTAAAATCTGAAATTCTTTATCCTGTCTATCTTGTCCATCCCTGTTTGATTTGGTTCGGCACTTAGGCGGGCCGCGGACAAGCCCTGCCCCTACAGGTAATGCGTCGCGCCCGTGTTATCATGGTGTCGAACCTTTCAAACAGGGAGAGACGCCGTGCTGGGAGTGAAAGTCTACGGGGCCGACTGGTGCGAGGACACGCGGCACACGCGCGCCTTCCTCGACCGCCTCGGGGTCGCCTACGAGTACGTCAACATCGAGCAGGACGCGCGCGCCGCCGCGTGGGTCAGGGAACACAACGAGGGCAAGGAGCGCAAGCCGACGGTCGACGTGGCCGGGCAGGTGCTGACAGTCCCGTCCGACCACGACCTGACGGGCGCGCTCCGCGAGCGTGGCCTCATGGCCTGAGCGCGCGGGCCGGGGAGGCGTCGGTGAGCTTCGTCTGGAAAAAAGTCCTGGCGGGCGCGCTCGTCTCGTCCGCCCTGCTGTGCGCGGCCTCCGGC
>JALZHT010000267.1 GCA_030860645.1 Acidobacteriota bacterium | reverse complement strand
CCGGCGACCGCCTCGCCCGCCCGCTCCTCCTTCTGCTTCTTGAGGTACTTGCCGAAGTAGCCGTTCCACGGCGGGATGACGACGGAGACCGCGCCCCGCCCGCGCGCCTGGCACGAGAGGCGGATGATGGGCTGCGGGTCGTCGGTGTCGATGTAGCCTAAAAGCGGCATCAGCTTCCGCTCGCGCGGCGCGACCTCGGAGAGCTTCTCCGCGCCGCCGAGCACGCCGACCCAGCACGTGCCGCACGAGGCCGAGCGGCACTGGACGGGGATCGGCCCCTCGCCCGTCGTGCAGCGCTCGTCCACCTCGTGCCACGGCCGCTTGTCGGTCGCCGCGCCCGAGGCGACCTCCTGCTCGTGGACGACACGGAAGCGCCGGTCGTCCGCGTTCTCGTCCCACACCACCGTCCACTGCTTGTCGGCCGTGCGCAGGAAGCCGAAGAGGCCCTGGCTGTCGTCGCGCGCCCGCGCCCTCAGCACGCCCTCGGGCGAGCGCCGCGCGTGGCGGCTGTCGATCAAGACCTCGCCCGGCGTCCGCTTGAACTCGGCGAGCCCGACCTGCTGCAACGTCATCAGGCCGACGGCCGCGATGCCGACGAGCAGGGACTCTTCGACCTCCCGCCCGCGCGCGGCCTCCGCCGCCACGGCGCGGACGAGTTCGGCCAGAGACTTATCGCGCACTTCGCCCGACTCGGCGAGGCGGACGACCGCGCGCTTGACCTCGGGCCAGAAGCGGTGGCCGTAGAGGAAGGTGTGCGACGAGTCGGTCTGATCCTTGAGGAACCACTTGCCCTGCATCAGCAGCTCGCGCGCCAGGGCCTCGGGGTCTTCCGCCTGCCGGAAGGCGCGCAGGAGCGCGAGGGGGAAGAAGTAGAACCAGATTCGCGTCGCCGTCCGGTCGACCTCGTGAATGGCCGGCAGCAAGTCTCCGACGGCCGCGTGCCACGCGCCGTCGTCGTGCTCGTGCAGAAAAACTTCCAGCTCTGTCATCGTCTTCTGACTCACAACTCCTCTGCGATGATTTCTTCGTCAGACCGAAACGCAGAGTTTAACCGCCTTCGGGCGCGGGCGCAAAAGCGGGCGCCGGTCAAGGGCGTGAATCGTGAATAGAAGGAACTTTCTTCCACGATTGACGATTCGCGATTGACGATTCACGCCTTGACCGGCCCGCGGCGCCCTCCGTGTTATCCTGCTCCGCACATGTCACAGTCGGACGACGAGAGGCTTTTGAGCGAGCTGACGGTGGGCGAGGCGAAGCGGGGCGCCGTGTACGCGGCGGCGACGCTGCTGGCGCTGGGGCTGTTCGTGGCGCTCGTGGGCGAGGTGCTGGTGGCGCTGCTGCTCGGCGTGGTGGCGGGCGCGTACCTGCTGCCCGTGCAGGAGTGGCTCGAAGCGCGTCTGCGGGCGCGCGCCGGGAGCGCCGTCATCACCATCCTGCTGATCGTCGTCCCGCTGCTCGCACTCGGCGGCTACGGGTGGTACGAGCTGTCGGGCTACTCGGCGTCCGTGCACGGGCGGCGCGAGGAGATCATCGCGTCCATCAGCCGCTCGCTCTCGCGCTACGTCGCCGTCGAGAACACGCGGGCCGGGCTGGAGGCGGCCTTCTCCGAGGCGGTCGTCCGCTCGGGCGCGGCCATCGAGGAGGCGCGCGAGAAGTCGGCCCTGCTCCTCGTCTCGGCCACCATCTTCTTCTTCACCGTCTTCTACGTGCTGACGCAGCGCGTGCGGCTCACGGCCTACATCAAGCTGCGCGTGCCCGGCGAGTTTTTGCCGCTCTACGAACGCCTGGGCGAGAACGTCGGCGGGGCGCTGCGCGGGGCGCTCCTCGCCGTGATGATTGACCAGTCGGCGAAGTCGCTCGTCATCCTCATCCTGAACCTCATCTTCGGCGTCCCGCTCGGCGTGGTGCTGGCGCTGCTCACGTTCGTCATCGGCTTCTTCCCGCTCCTCGGCGAGTGGGCCGTCTACGTCCCCGTGAGCGTCTACCTGCTCGTCTTCCGCGACAGCCCGACGAGCGCCGGCGTCTACCTCCTCGTCGGCCTCCTGATGACGGCCTCGTCGTCGCTGCTGCTGCGGCCGAAGCTGGCGGCGCGCGGGGCCGGGACGTTCAACTTCTACTGGATGCTGGTGGCGCTCGTCTCGGGCGTCTACGCCTTCGGCATCCCCGGCGTCGTCTTAGGCCCCGCCATCCTCGGCTTCGCCAAGGCCGTCATGGACACCCTGGTCGGCGACGTGAAGTATGAAACATCGCTGCTCAAAGAGGAGCGCGCGCAGAGGGACGATGAGGCGCGCGAGGGCGAAGCGGGCAGGCGCTCGTCGGCCGCGGGCGGTTAGACGATTGCGGATTGAAGAGGATTTGACCAACGTCAGTTTAGAGGTGGTCTGTGACCGCCGGTATGGCGGTTTGCGAATGCGTGCGGCCGTGCGCAGGGTTGCAGGGGCAGGGACAAGCCCTGCCCGCGGGGATTCGATAAATCCAACGTCACCCGTCATGACGCTTGGGCGGGCAGGGGCAAGCCCTGCCCCTACAGACACCGCGCACCGGCCGCATACAATTGCAAACGGCTATAATTCTTCAGCCCGGCGGCCACGAGAGCGGGCGGCCGCCGAGGACGTGGAGGTGGAGGTGGAAGACGCTCTGGCCCGCGCCCGCGCCGGTGTTGATGACGGTGCGGTAGCCGGACTCCACCAACCCCGCTTCGCGCGCCACGCGCGCCGCCGCGAGCAGGAGGCGTCCGAGTAAAGACTCCTGGGCCTCGCCGGCCTCGGCCAGCGAGGCGACGTGCTCGCGCGGGATGACGAGGACGTGGGCGGGGGCCTGCGGGTTGATGTCGCGGAAGGCGACCGCCGCTTCGTCCTCGTAGACGAGTTGCGCGGGGATTTCGCCCGCGGCGATTTTGCAGAAGATGCAGTTCTGTTCGGCCATAAGATTCTAGTCCCGCCGTCCTTCAAATTTTTCCAGGGGCCGCCCGCTAGCGCCACGAAGGGCCGAGGCCGCCGCGCACCAGCAGCCGCGCCCCCGTGCCGTCCGTCCGCACGACCCACAAGTCCACGTTCTTATAATCGTCGAGCACCTTCGAACGCTCGAAGACGACCCAGCCGCCGTCGGGCGAGAGGTCGAAGCGGCGCGCGAACTCGCCCTCCAGGTTCGTCACCGGGGTCGCCCGCCGGGTGGCGAAGTCGTAGCGGAAGATGTTCGAGGCGTCCTGCATCAAGTTCGTCTGCGAGTAAAGGAAGCCCGAGCCGTCCGGCAGCCAGCGCAGGTCGTGAAGCAACTGGTATTCGAGGTCGGTGAAGGTGTGCAGCTTCGCGCCGGGGTGCGTGCCGCCCTCCGCGATGCGGTAGATGCTTGAGCCGCCGCCCGAAGAGTTGTCGGTGTAGATGAGTTGGTCGGCGAGCGCGGGCGTCGGCCCCCAGTCCCAGGTGCACGCCCCGGGCGGGTGCCGGCCCTGGAAGAGCGGCCGGAAGGTGTACTCGCCGGGGGCCGGGCGGGCGGGGGCGCTGTTGATGACGCAGAGGCCCGAGCGGTAGCTGACGCGCGAGCCGTCGGCGCGCCAGATCGGGCGGAACGCGCCGAGGAGTTCGATGCCGTCGCCCGTGATGCCGAACGCCGGGGCGTTGACCGTCCGGCCCGCACGCACGTCCACGCCGGGCATGAACCAGCGGTACTGGCCGTACATCGCCACGACGGCCTGGGCGTGGTCGCCGAAGTCGGCCACCGATTTGAACAGAAGGGTCTTGGACGAGCCGGGCGGCAGCGTGACCTGCTGCGGCTCGTCGGCCCCGACCACGTAGACGAAGAAGACGCCGGCGCTCGCCTGCGACTGCTTGTAAATCGGTTGCTCGTTGCGCAACGTGACGCTGACCGAGCCTTTCGGGTAGCGCGCGAACTCGCCGTGGTCGGGCGGGTTGGTGATCTTGCGGAAGCCGGTGCCGTCGGGCCGCACGGCGTAGATGTCGGCGTGGTAGAGCGAGACGACGCCGTAGTGGCCGCTGGAGAAGGCGAGTTCGCCGCCGTCCGGCCGCCACGCGAGGTCGAAGAGGCCCACGTCCTCCGTCGCCTGCGGGTGCGTCCACAGCCGCCGGTCGTTCGAGCCGTCAGACTCGATCAGGCGTATCTCCGTGCCGCCGCGGATGTATGCAATCGTCCCGCGGCCCGGCGCGGAGGCCGGGGGCTGCTGCGCCTGCTGTTGAGCGGCGGGCGCGGGGGACTGTGCGGCGGAAGAAGTTTGAGTCTCAGAAGTTGGAGCTTGATTCGCGGGAGTGGCGGGCGGGCGGCCCGCCCGCGGCGCGGGGGTCTGACCGGCGGCCGGGGCCGCGGGCCGGTTAATTAGCGTCTCGACCTCATCCGCGAGCTTTTGCACGGCACCCAGCGCGGTCGGGCGCACCCCGCGGCCCGCGGCCCTGCGGCCGTAGACGAAGTTGTCGAGGAGCAGGCCCGTCTGCCCCTTCGGCGGGCGGAAGCTGACGGAGACGATGTCGGCCTCGGAGATGAAGCCGACGAACGAGCCGGCGGGCCGGTCGCGCGTGTTAACGACGACGGTCTGCGTCGAGCCGCCGGCGGTCGCGACGGTGACTTCGACGGCCGAGACGTAGGGCTGCTGCGTCCAGAGTTCCGCGCCGACGGCCGTGGTGCCGGCGGGCAGCGCCGCGTCGAGCGAGGCGTTGCCGGGCTGGTTCGGCGCGGCCCAACTGAGCAGCGCGCCCGTGCCCGTGTTGGACATCGGGTTCGGGGCGGCGTACGAAGGGCTGAGGACGTAGATGAGGCCCGGCCCGAACCTCGCCCCGCCCGACGCGCGGAAGGCGACCCCGCCCGCCGCCAGCCCCACGGCCGGCTGGTACTTGCCGAAGCCGCGCGCCGGCGCGACCGCCTCGAAGTCAACCGTCGCGAGGCGTGCGGACGCGGCGGCGAAAGCCTCCCGGCTGTCGAAAGCTTCGATGTCCGACTGCGCCGCGCCCGCCGGGGCGAGCGCGAAGGAGGCGACCAGGATGCAAAGCACGAGAGTCGTACGAGGCGCGTGTTTCATCTTCCCCGACTCCGCTTTCTTACGAAACAAAAATTAACAG
>JALZHT010000266.1 GCA_030860645.1 Acidobacteriota bacterium | reverse complement strand
TCGCGCATGCCTTCGGTCTCGCGGAAGGGCGAGGCCACGCTTCCCGTGTCGAGGTGGTCGCGGCCGATGGCGACGGGCGCTTGCACATCGCCGCGGCGGACGAGGTCGTTGATGGCCTCGCCCATCTCGGCGCGCTCGCCGTAGCCGAGCCAGCAGATGCGCGCGGGCAGACCCTGGAACTGCACGCGCTCGCGGGCGAGGCGCAGCCAGCGGTTCAGAGTCCGATCCTCGGGGAAGAGTTCGAGGGCGAGGTCGTCGGTGCGGCGGATGTCGGCGGGGTCGCCGGAGAGGGCCACCCAGCGGAAAGGCCCCTTGCCCTCGCAGAAGAGCGGGCGGATGTACTCGGGCACGAAGCCGGGGATGTCGAAAGCGTCGGCGCAGCCGGCGTCCGAAGCGAACTTGCGGATGTTGTTGCCGTAGTCGAAGGCGACCGCGCCCGCGCGCTGCAAGGCGAGCATGGCTTCGACGTGGCGCGCCATTGATTGAGTAGAACGCTCGACGTAAGCCTTCGGGTCGGCGCGGCGCAGCCCCTCGGCCTCTTCGAGCGTGAGGCCGGCGGGGACGTAGCCGTTCAAGGGGTCGTGCGCGCTCGTCTGGTCGGTGACGGCGTCAACCTTCAGGCCGCGGCGGGCGAGTTCGGGCAGGACTTCAGCGCAGTTGCCGACGAGGCCGACCGAGACGGCGCGCTTCCGCTCCAGAGCGTCCTCGCAGACGCGCAGGGCTTCGTCTAAATCGAGCGCGAGGCGGTCGCAGTAGCCGGTGCGGACGCGGCGCTCGATGCGCTCGCGGTCAACGTCTACGCCGAGGAAGACCGCGCCGTTCATCGTCGCGGCGAGGGGCTGCGCGCCGCCCATCCCGCCCATCCCGCCGGAGACGACGAGGCGGCCTTCGAGCGTGCCGCCGAAGTGGCGGTCGGCCATCGCCGCAAACGTCTCGAACGTGCCCTGCACGATGCCCTGCGTGCCGATGTAAATCCAACTCCCGGCGGTCATCTGCCCGTACATCATCAGCCCGCGCCGTTCGAGTTCGTGGAAGTGCTCCCAGTTGGCCCACGCGCCGACGAGGTTCGAGTTGGCGATCAGGACGCGCGGCGCGTACTCGTGCGTGCGGAAGACGGCGACGGGCTTGCCGGACTGGACGAGCAGCGTCTCCTCGTTGTCGAGCCGTCGCAGCTCGCGGACGATTGACTCGAAGGCGCGCCAGTCGCGCGCGGCCTTGCCGCGCCCGCCGTAGACGACGAGGTCTTGGGGGCGCTCGGCCACGTCGGGGTCGAGGTTGTTCATCAGGCAGCGGAGCGCCGCCTCCTGGTGCCAACCCTTGCAGTTGAGTTGCGGGCCGCGCGGCGCGCGCACGATTCTGTCGTTGGTCATCGGCCCCATTGTATTGAGTTTGCCGCGCCGGTGTGAAGCGGCGTGCGGGAGGGGTGCTTTGTCTACTGACTACTTCTTTTCGCTTCTGCGCTCCTGAATGCGCCGGACGACGCGGGTGGTGAGGCCGCGCGGCAGGAAGCCGACGGCGCGCGCCAGGAGGCTGTTGCGGAAGCCGGGGATGACGATGGTCTTGCCGGCCAGCATCCCGCGGTAGCCGGCCTCGGCGACCTCGCGCGCGCCCATCGCGCCGAGGTCGAAGAGCTTCGAGTCGCCCATCCCGGCGGCGGCGACGAAGCCCGTCTCGGTCGGCCCCGGGCACAGCGCCGAGACGACGACGCCCGTGCCCTCCAGCTCGTTCGAGAGCGCCTCGGAGAGGTGGAGCACGTAAGCCTTCGAGGCGTAGTAGACCGCCATCAGAGGCCCCGGCTGGAAGGCCGCCGTCGAGGCCACCTGCATCACGTAGCCGCGCCGCCGCTCGACCATCGCCGGCAGGAACAACTTCGTCAGGTGCGTCAGCGCCGTGACGTTGACTTGCAGCAGGCCGAGTTCGCTTTGCAGGTCGGTCTCGACGAACGGGCCGTAGGTGCCGAAGCCCGCATTGTTGACGAGCACGTCAACGCTGACGCCCGCGCCCTGCAGCCCGTCGAAAATCTCCCGCGGCGCTTCGGCGCGCGCGAGGTCTTTCGGCAGGGCGCGGGCCGCGACGCCGTGCTTCGTTCCCAACTCCGCGGCCAAACGCTCCAGCTTGTCGCGGCTGCGCGCGACGAGCACGAGGTCGTGGCCGTCGGCGGCGATGAGCCGCGCCAGCTCCTCGCCGATGCCGCCCGACGCGCCGGTGACGAGCGCGGTCATTTTCACCCGGCTCATGGCGCCTCCGGCCTCGCGCAGGCGACCGTTCCCGGGCCGAGCGTGCGTTCGAGGAAGCGCGCGACGCGGCGGTAGGCGATGACGCGGTTCGAGAGTTTGCGGATGCCGTGCCCCTCGTCGGGGAAGCGCAGGTACTCCACGTCGCCGCCGCGCTCGCGGATGGCGCGGACGATCTGGTCGGCCTCGGCGACGGGGTCGCGCGGGTCGTTCGCGCCGTGCGAGACGAGGAGCGGGGCGCGCACCGCCGCGACGTGCGTGAGCGGGCTGAGCTGGCGGAAGAACTCGCGGTCGGCCGGGTCTTCGATGTTGCCGTACTCGACGCGGTCGGAAGCCTTCAGGGCCGGCGACGCGCCTTCGAGCGCCGTCACCCAGTTCGAGACGCCGACGAAGCTGACGCCGGCGGCGAACTTGTCGGGCAACTGCGTGAGCGCGGCGAAAGTCATGTAGCCGCCGTAGGAGCCGCCCATCACGGCCGCCTTCGAGGCGTTGACCGGGTGGGCAGAACTCTTCAGCCAGTCGACGGCCGCCGCCATGTCCTTCACCGCGTTCGGGCGGAGCCGCCCGTTGTCGAGCCGCGCGTAGCGCTTGCCGTAGCCGGTCGAGCCGCGGAAGTTCAAATCGAAGACCGCGTAGCCGCGCGCGAGCAGGTATTGCTGGACGGCGCTGAACGAGGGGCGCGCCTGCGCACTCGGGCCGCCGTGGACGGAGAGGATGACGGGCGGCCGGCTCGCGGCCGAAGCTCCGGCCGGAAGATACAGCAGGCCGTGCACGGTCTCGCCGTCGTGGCTCTTGAAAGAGACGGCCGCGGGCAGGGCGAACTTCTGCGGGTCGAGGCCCGCCAGGCTCGATTCCGTGACGCGCGTCATCGCCGCCCGCAGGTCGGCAAGTTGAGTGCGTCCCGGCGTGTTGCCCGCCCGCGCGGCGTCAAACAGCCAGATGTCGCCGGGGACTTGTGGGTTGCTGGACTGGATGGCGAGCCGCGGTGCGCGCGCGGCCCATACGAGCGAGTTGATGACGCCGCGCACGTGACCGAACCCCACGGCGGCTACCGACGACAACTCGGGCAACAGTTCCGTCCGGTTGTTACGCAGGTCGCGGAGCTTTAATTCCGAGAACCCGCCGTCGTTCTCCGTCCACGCGAGCCAGCGCCCGTCGGGCGAGAGGGCGACCTGTTCGACATCGCGCTCCGGCGTCTCGACCCAGCGGAGCCGGCGGGCCGTCATGTCGAAGAAGGCGAGGCCGGAGAAGTCCCTGTCCTGGTCGGTCGCCACGTAAAAGCCGCGCGCGTCGGGCGTCCACGCGAAGGACTCGTAGCGGGCGGCGACCTGCGGCTGGAAGAGCGTCTCGACCTCGCCGGTCTTCATGTCGAGGTAGAGAACGTCGTTGGCGTCCTCGCCGCGCGTGCGCGTCAGGAGTATCCCCGAGCGGTCGGGCCGCCACGCGGCGACGTAAGTCCCGCCGCGGCCCGAGTAGACGCGCACGGGCTTCATCTCCTCGGCCTTGAGGTTGATGGTGTAGATGTGGAAGTCGTCGCCGCCGGGGTCGGTCGCGGCGAAGGCGGCGTACTGGCCGTCGCGCGAGAAGCCGCCCCAGACGCGGAACGCCTCCGCGGGCGCGAGCAGTTCAATCTCGCGCGTGCCGTCGGGCGAGATGAGGTAGAAGCCCTCGCGCTCGTTGCCCGAGCGGTCGACGCCGTAGGCGATCCAGTCGCCGGCGGGCGACCACTCGTGGAAGGTGACGGGCTCGCCGAAGGTGATCTGGCGCGGGGCCGCGGCCGTGCGCGTCTCGGCGACCCAGATTTGCGGCTGGCCCGTCGTCGAGGTGCGGTAGGCGACTCGCGCGCCGTCGGGCGAGAGCGAGGGCGCTGAGGCCACGCGCACGTTGAGGTAGCGCGCGATGTCGGGGCAGCGCGCGCCCGCCAGCCCGATGTCGCCCGCCACGGGCTGCGGCACGTCCTCCGGCGCGGGCGTCTGCTTCTGACCCACGGCCGCCGGGCCGAGCAGCGCGAGGCAGCAGAGAAGGCGGAGAAGTGTACGCATCGTAAGCCAGCGAAGAAGTGCAGAGTGCAGAGTGATGAATAAAAACATCCGCGCTTAATTCATCATTCTGCACTCTGCACTCTGCACTTCTTTTATTCCGTCGCCCGGCCGGGCCAGAAGACTTTGAGCCAGCGGCCGGGGCCGGACTCCTGGCCGACGATCTGTTCGAGTTCGCCGGAGTCGAGCCAGATGCCGTGGCAGCGGTCGCACTGGTCTATGTTCACGTCGTCGAAAGTCCTCTGGTGGAGCTTGCCGTCGCAGCGGGGGCACTGCATCGTGACGACCCCTTCGCCGGCCTCCTCGGCGAGCGCGGCCCGCAGCTTGTCGAGTGATTCCTTGTCCCGGCGTCTGAAGTATTCCTCTTCCAGCCCCCTGCGACGTTCGTCGAAAATGTCCGTCACTCGGTGTAGCCTCCTCGTCGTTGGTGTGCGGGCGCGCGCGGTCGGCGCGAAGCAATTGCAGGCCCTCTCGGGCGTCTCGGTTGACGCCGTACTTAATAGCAGAAAAGGGCGTCGGCGCGCCACCCCGGCCGCGACGCGCGCCTTGCGCCGGCCCGGCCCGTGCTTCTATGCTGTCGCGCGCAGCACCGACCCCCGGAAAGTGAGATGCACTGCAATGGCCCTCGGCCCGCGCGCACGCGTCCTGCTCATCGCCGCGGCGGTCTTCGCGGCGCTCGCCGCGCTCATCTGGTATTTAAGCTTCGCCTACTGGTCGCAGCCGGCCACGCCGCTCCCGCCGCCCCGCAGCGCCGAGGCGGTGAGCACGCCCCCGCCGACAGCCGCGCCGACAACCGAGCC
>JALZHT010000265.1 GCA_030860645.1 Acidobacteriota bacterium | reverse complement strand
ATCATCACGCGAGCCATCCCTGTGTCCCCTCCCCTGAAACTGCCGCACCCGGGCGGCCCCGGACACACGCCCGGCGGCCTCACATTTACAAGGCCCGTGCCGCGCCCGGCGGCCTCTGACGGCTACGCTTAACTTGTTTATTGAAGGGATTTAAGTTTTGTGGAGGGGGGCCGAGGAAGCCCGCGCCGGGGCCTGCCTGACAGGCCGGACTGAAGATTTGTCAGGACGACTGACAGCTTGTCAGTCACCCTGCTCTACGCAACAGGCGGGCATGACTGTAGGGGCAGGGCTTGTCCCTGCCCGCTCAAATCACGAAGAAATTCAAACAGGGATGGATAGGAGGGGCGGGATGAAGATTCTGTCTTCCTATCCTATCCATCCCTGTTGACGTTTTCTTATCTTGAGCGGGCAGGGACAAGCCCTGCCCCTACAGCTACCACGGACGCGGTGCTTTCATTTGCGAGTTGCTTTAGTTCTTGAAGCCGCGCGGCGAGGCTCGCGGCTGATGCCTTCGCTCGTGGGCTGGAGTTGACGAGGCGCGCACGCGGGCTGGAGCACCGGCGGCGCACGCCGGTCGTCATCGTCTCGGCCAGCGAGGTCGGCGCGGGGGCGAGGCGGGCGGGCGCGGACGCGTTCCTGCGGAAGCCCGACGACGTGCGGAGTGTCGCCCCGACGGTGGCGCGGCTGCTCGCTCTTTCTGCCGGCTAACGGCTGCCTGCTACCGTCTCCAATCGCCAATCAAAAATCTAAAATCTAAAATCCTTTACCCGGGCGCGCCCGTCTCGTACTCGCGGAGTTTGCGGTAGAGGGTGCGGGCGGAGATGCCGAGGAGGGCGGCGGCGCGCTCGCGGTTGCCGCCGGTCTCTTCGAGGACGCGGAGGATGTGTTGGCGTTCGAGCTGTTCGAGCGTGACGGGCGCGCCGTCGGCGGGCGCGGCGGCGGACGGCGTCGCGTCGGCGCGCGCGGGGAGGAGTTGCGCGGCCTCGATGGTGTCGGAGGTGGTGAGCGCGGCGGCGCGCTCTAAGGCGTTGCGCAGCTCGCGGACGTTGCCGGGCCAGTCGTAGTCGGCGAGGCGGCGGCGCGCCTCCTCGGAGAGGTCGAGCGCGGGTCGGTTGAAGCGCTCGCGGAAGAGTGAGAGGAAGTGTTCGACGAGGGCGGGGATGTCCTCGCGGCGTTGGCGCAGCGGCGGGATGTGGAGCGAGATGACGTTGAGGCGGTAGAAGAGGTCGGCGCGGAAGCGGCCGGCCCGCACGTCCTCGGCGAGGTTGCGGTTGGTGGCGGCGATGACGCGCACGTCGGCGGTGCGGTCGCGCGTCGAGCCGACCCGGCGGAAGCGCCCCTCTTCGAGGAAGTGCAGGAGCTTGACCTGCGTCTGCGCCGGCATCTCGCCGACCTCGTCGAGGAAGAGCGTCGAGGAGTCGGCCGCTTCAATCAAACCGCGCTTGGTGGCGGTCGCGCCGGTGAACGCGCCGCGCTCGTGGCCGAAGAACTCCGACTCGAAGAGCGACTCGGGCAGCGCCGCGCAGTTGACGGCGATGAGCGGCGAGTCGCCCCGCGCCGAGCGCGCGTGGATGAAGCGCGCGAGCACGTCCTTGCCCGTCCCCGACTCGCCCGTGATGACGACGGTCGAGTCGGCGCGCGCCGCCGTCTCGGCCAGCGCGACGAGGCCCCCCATCGCCGGGCTGCGGTAGACGAGCGGCGACGAGTCCTCGGACGACGCCGGGCGCACGGCGTCTCGCAGGCTCGCGTTCTGTCGGACGAGCCGCCGCTTCTCGTCGGCCTTGCGGACGACGGCTTCGATCTCGTCGAGCGTGGCGGGCTTCGTCAGGTAGTCGTACGCGCCGAGCCGCATGGCCTCGATGCCCGTGCCGAGCGAGGTGTCGGCCGTGAGCATGATGACCTCGGGCGGGTCTTCGAGCTTGCGCACCTCGCGCAGCGTGTCGAGGCCGGACAATCCCGGCATGCGGATGTCGAGCAGGAGCACGTCGAAGTCCGATTTCGAGAGCGCGTCGAGCGCCTCCTCGCCCGAGGCGGCCGGCGACGAGTCGAACCCCATGCGCGCGACCTGATCCGTGACCAGCCCGCGCAGCACCGAGTCGTCGTCCACGACCAACACGCGAATTTTTCTGCTCATAGTCTCCGCGGCCAGAAGACTCGGGATGGGCGACCAGGATAGCAGAGAGTCGGGGCCGCATCTTACCACTTGTCGGGCGCGCGGTGTCACCCATTTTAGGGCGCACGGGTTTATAATGGCCGCAAGCCCCGCGCCCCGTCCGCGGGCGTCCCGGAACGGAGATTAAAGATGTTGACGAGAAAAGCGGCCGCCCGCGCGGCCCTGCTGTTCCTCCTCACCGCGTCGCTCGCGCCGGCACTCGGCCAGGGTTCGCGGGCGCAGAAGCCTTACCAGCAATGGACGATCAGCGACGTGCTACACGTCCTCCACAACCCGCCGTGGGCGCAGACCGCGGGCGGGGTGGGCGACTCTTACATGCTGACGGCCCGCCTCTTCTCGGCCCGCCCGATCCGGCAGGCGCTCGTGCGGCAAAGACAGTTGATGATGAACTACGACAAGCTCGGCGAGGCCGACCGGGCGCGCTTCGACGCCGACATGAGGGCCTTTCTGGACTGCGCCGACTGCTCGAAATTTTACGTCGTGACGCTCTCCGGCCGGACGCCCGGCGGGCTGACGCGGACGTTGGGCCGCCTGCCGCTCGACGAGTTGCGGCGCCGCGTGCATCTCACCAACGAGCGCGGAGAGAGCCGGCCCCTCTCCCACGTGAGGGCCTCGGAGGGTTTGGAGCCGGTGGTCATGTTCGCCTTCGAGAGGTTCGACGAGAAGGGCGCCCCGCTCTTCACCGCGGGGAACAAACATCTCCACTTCAAGCTCGACGACAAATTATTCGAGAAGGAGTTGATCTCGCTCAGGAAGTTCACCTTCGAAGTCCGGCGGCTGTCGGAGAACGGCGAGGTCATCTTCTAGACGGCGGGCGACGAACCGGAAGCAGCCTGGCTCCGGTTCGTCGCCCGCCGTCTCGTTACTGCTTCTCCGGCGTGCGGCGGGGGAGCCAGAGGCGGAAGCGGCTGCCGGCGCCGGGCTTGGATTCGGCGGTGAGCGCGCCGCCCATCGCCTCGGCCAGCGTGAGCGAGATGGCGAGGCCGAGGCCGGAGCCGCGGCCGGGGTCTTTGGTGGTGAAGAAGGGGTCGAAGACGCGCGCCAGCGTGTCGGCCGAGATGCCGGGGCCGTCGTCGCTGATCTCGACGCGCACGCGCTCGCCTTCAAGCCCCGTAGTAACGCCGACGCGCCCGCCCCCGGCGACGGCGTCGAGCGCGTTCGACAGAAGGTTGTCGAGCACCTGCCGCACCATCGCCTCGTCGGTCGCGACCTCGCCCACCGACGGGTCGAGCCGCACGTCGAAATCCACCCCGCGCCCGCGCTGCTCGAAGAGGCGGGCCGTCTGCTCGACGAGGGCGTTGAGGTCTACCGGCTCGCGCCGCGCGCGGCGCTGGCGCGCGAGGTCGAGCAGCCCGCGCGTAATCTCCTTGCAGCGTAGCGCCTGGCGGACGATCTCTTCGAGGTAGTAGTCCCACTGGCCCTCGGCGGCGAGGCGCGCCGTCTCGGGCCGGCCGCGCAGGTCGCGCAGCGTCGCCTCGGCGCAGGCGGTGATGGCGGCCAGCGGGTTGTTGATTTCGTGGGCGACGCCGGCCGCCAGTTGCCCGATGGTAGCCAGCCGCCGCGAACGCGCCAACTGCTCCTGCACCTCCGACAGCGCCGTGATGTCGCTCCAGGTGATGACGCTCCACGAAGAACGGGTGCTGGGTGCCGGGTACTGGGTGCCGGGTGTGAAAGGTGCGCGCTCCGGGTTTCCCGGCGGCACCGAAGGCGATGCGGCTTGCTCCTGTTCTTTTAACCCAGCACCTAGCACCCAGTCCCCGGCACCTAATTTTGTGATCGGGGCGACCGAGACGAGGTAGCGGCGGCCGTCCTCGGCCTGGAGTTCAAAGGAGGTGGAGGAGCCGACGCCGCCCTGCTTCATGTGGTAGGCGGCGGCCCGCTCGCCGAAGAGGCGCGCGAAGGCGTCGGCGCAGGAGAGGCCGACGACCTCGGCCGGGCGCAGGTTCATCGCGTCGGCGGCGGCGTGGTTGCAGCGCGCCACGCGCATCCGGTCGTCGTGGACGATGATGCCGTCGGGGATGGCGTCGAAGGTCTGCTCCCAGATTCGCTTGGCCGCGCCGAGCGTCTCGAAGAGCCGCGCGTTGTCGAGCGCGAGCGCGGCCATCTCGGCCAAGCCTTCGAGGTGCGCGCGCTCCTCGGCCGTGAAGCGGTGCGGCTGGCGGTAGCCGACGGCGAGGAGGCCCAACACTTCGCCGCGCACGGCGAGGCGCGCGAGCGCGAGGTCGCGCACGCCCTCGGCGCTGTGCAGCGGGAACTCGCTCTCGGGCAGGTCGCCGGCCAGGCCGCGCACCTCGATGATCGTCTCGCCCGTCTCGGCGGCGCGCTCGGCGAACTCGCCGCGCAGAGGGTTGACGATCTCGCCGCCCCCGGCCGCGACGCCCGTGAAGCCGCTCGTCGCGCGCCACGTGACGGTGCGCGCTTCGAGCGAGAAGGTGGCGATGCTGGCTGTGTCGGCGCGGATCACGCGCCGCACCGTCTCGACCACCGTGCGCAGCGTCGCCGCCACGTCGCCCTGTACGTCGCCCTCGCGCCCGAGGTCGAACGGCGACGGCCCGTCCCTCTCAGTCTCCTCAGCCATGAATATATCTTGCCAGAAAAAGGGAGTAGTCAGTAGTCGGGAGACAGTCGGCCGCCCTTAAGTAGCTCCTCGACGCGCGGGACAGAAACGGGGCCGCGTCGCATTTTTCTTTCACCTGAAGCGGCGGAGCGGCGCCCGCGTCCGGGGCCTTCGGCGTTTCCTCACGTTTTACTGCGCGGCACGGGCGTTGCCACGGCCGAGGGCGTGGTGAGGCGATGAAAGTCATCTCAAAGCTCCCGGAGAAGTTGACGCGCAACGCGCGGAGGAGGGTCGTCGTGAAAAGAATGTTCGAAGTGTTGGGGTGGCTGGCGGCAGTCGCCCTGTTCGCC
>JALZHT010000264.1:1762-5087 GCA_030860645.1 Acidobacteriota bacterium | reverse complement strand
GGCGGAGGCTCTCGCGTGACCGCGCCCGGCGGGGCCGCCGCCGTGGGCTTCATTCTCCCGGAAAGGAATTACAGGCTTTGAAACGTCGCGTTGTGGTTACGGGCCTCGGCCTCGTCACGCCGTGCGGCCACACCGTCCCCGAGACGTGGGGCGCTTTGATGGCGGGTCGCAGCGGCGTCGGCTACATCGAGAAGTTCGACACCGCGAAGTTCTCCGTGAAGATCGGCGCCGAGGTCAAGGGCTTCGACCCGCTCAAGTTCATCGAGAAGAAGGAGGCCCGCAAGATGGGGGCCTTCATCCACTTCGCCGTCGCCGCCTCCGACGAGGCCATCTACGACAGCCAGCTCGTCGAGCGCGGGCAGAAGCTCGTCGACCGCTACGGCGAGGAGGCGGGCTGGCGCGTCGGCACCTACATCAGCAGCGGCATCGGCGACTTCTGGGCCATCGAGCGCGAGCACTCCAAACTCCTCGACGAAGGCCCCCACCGCGTCTCGCCCTTCTTCATCCCCTCGGCCATCGTCAACCTCGCCGCCGGCCAGGTCTCGATCCGCTTCGGCGCGCGCGGGCCGAATTCGGCGACGGCCACGGCCTGCTCGGCCGGCGCGCACGCCATCGGCGACAGCCTCAAGATCATCCAGCGCGGCGACGCCGACGTGATGATCTGCGGCGGGGCCGAAAGCGCCATCACGCCGATGTCCGTGGCCGGCTTCGCCGCCATGCGCGCGCTCTCGACGCGCAACGACGACCCGACGCGCGCCTCGCGCCCCTTCGAGCGCGACCGCGACGGCTTCATCATCGGCGAGGGCGCGGGGCTGATGGTGCTCGAAGAGTTGGAGTTCGCCCGCGCGCGCGGCGCGAAGATTTACGCCGAGCTGGTCGGCTACGGGATGACCGGCGACGCCTTCCACATCACGATGCCGGACGAGACGGCCTCGGGCGCGGTGCGCGTCATGCAGATGGCGCTCAAAGACGCGGGCGTCGCCCCCGAAGAGGTCGGCTACGTCAACGCGCACGGGACTTCCACGCCGTACAACGACAAGTTCGAGACGCTCGCCATCAAGAAGACCTTCGGCGAGCACGCCTACAAACTCGCGGTCAGCTCGACGAAGTCCATGACGGGCCACCTCCTCGGCGCGGCCGGCGGCATCGAGGCCGTCTTCTCCGTCCTCGCCATCCACGAGGGCAAACTGCCGCCGACCATCAACTACGTCAACCCCGACCCCGAGTGCGACCTCGACTACGTCCCGAACGAGCCGCGCGAGGCCCGCGTCGCCTACGCGCTCTCGAACAACTTCGGCTTCGGCGGCACCAACGCGGCGCTCCTGTTCAAGCGGTACGAGGAATGAGTTTTCGGTTCTCAGCTTTACGGAATCGGGAAACTGAAGACCGAAAACCGAAAACTGACTTATGAAAATCATCGTCCTCATGAAGCAGGTCGCGAACAAGGACGCGATCCTGCGCATCAACCGGGAAGAGAAGTGGATCGAGGAGGCCGACCTCTCGTTCGAGGTGAACGAGTCGGACGGCTACGCGCTCGAAGAGGCGCTGAGGCTCAAGGAGAAGAAGGGCGGCGAGGTCGTCGTCTGCTCCCTGGGGCCGCAGCGCGTCAAGGCGGTCATCAGGGACGCGCTCGCGCGCGGGGCCGACCGCGCCATCCACGTCGTCGCCGACAACCTCGACCACGCCGGCCCCTTCGCCGCCGCGCAGGTCTTGGCCGAGGCCGTCCGCGGCGAGCAGGCCGACCTCGTCCTGACCGGCCTCCAGTCCGACGACCACGGCTACGCGCAGACGGGCGTCATCCTCGCCGAACTCCTCGGCCTGCCGCACGCGACCATCGTCATAGACGTGGACGCCTCGGGCGCGGAGCTGCGCGTCAAGCGCGAGCTGGAGAGCGGCTGGTATCAGTGGTACACGATGCCGACGCCGGCGCTCCTCACCATCCAGTCCGGCATCAGCCAGATACGCTACGCCACCCTCAAGGGCATCATGGCGGCGAAGAAGAAGGAGATACGCGAAGTCCAGCCCGCCGGCGCGGGCGCGGGCGCGTTCCAGTCCATCGCGCGCGTCTACTTCCCGCAGAAGACCAAGCAGACCCAGTTCCTCGGCGACGGCGACGGCAAGGCCGGCGCCGCACAGCTCGCCGAAAAGCTCCGCACGGAGGCGAGGGTGATTTAAAAGCCGTCAATCGTGAATCGTAAATCGTGAATAGTAGCTGTCTCTTTCGCGGCTTGCGGTTTGCCACACGACGGCCGGGCTAACTCGAACACGACTGACGATTCACGATTGACGATTCACGGCCTTTATGTCTAACGGAATTTTAGTTTTCGTCGAACACCGCGAGGGCGTGGTTAACAAGACCTCGTTCGAGGCCGTGGCGGCGGCGCAGCAGTTGGGCGCGGCGCTCGGCCAGCAGGTGACGGCCGTCGTCCTGGGCACTGACGCGACCCCGGCTAACGAAGTCGCGGGCTACAACGTGGCGCGGGTCGTCTCGGCCGAGAGCGCGAAGCTCGACGTGTACACGCCGGACGCTTACGCCGACGCGATGGAGCAGGTCGTGCGCGCGGCCTCGCCGCAGTTCGTCATCATGCCGCACACCTACCTCGTGCGCGACTACGCGCCGAAGCTCGCGGCGCGTTTCGGCAAGGGGCTGATCAGCGACTGCGTGCGCGCGCGGGCCGAGGGCGGGGGCGTCACCTTCACGCGCCGCATCTTCCTCGGCAAGCTCGACGCCGACGTGGTCGCCGAGGGCGAGCCGCCCGTCTTCGCCACCTTCCAGTCGGGCGCGTACCGCCCCGACCAGGCGGAGAAGGGCGGGGGCGCGCCGGTGGAATCAATGCCGGTCGAGGTCGGCGAGGTGCGGATGCGCCCCGAACCGCCGTTCCAGGAGGTGAAGGGCGCGGTTGACCTTTCGAAGGCCGAAGTCATCGTCGCCGTCGGGCGCGGCATCAAGAGCCAGGAGAACTTGGCACTGGCCGAGCGGCTGGCCGAGGCTCTGGGGGGCGAGATCGCCGCGTCGCGCCCCATCTGCGACGCCGGCTGGCTCCCCATCGACCGCCAGATCGGCTCGTCGGGCCAGACGGTCGCGCCCAAGCTCTACGTCGCCCTCGGCATCTCCGGCGCGATCCAGCACCTCGTCGGCATGAAGAACGCCTCGACCATCGTCGCCGTCAACAAAGACCCCGAGGCCCCCATCTTCGACATCGCCGACTACGGCATCGTCGGCGACCTCTTCGAAGTCGTCCCCGCCCTCACCGAAGAGGTCAAGAAGCTGAAGGGCTGAAGCCGGCGGGCGGGCACAAAACCGGAGGGGCGGCGTCAACAGTTG
>JALZHT010000264.1:0-1752 GCA_030860645.1 Acidobacteriota bacterium | reverse complement strand
CCGCCCCTCCCTTCGTCTTTGAACTCGGACTCGGAACTATTGACCTCAGAGGCCGAGGACGTTGACCAACTCCTGCACGGACGCGGCGCTCTTCTGGAGGGCGATGCGCTCCTCGGCCGTGAGGTTGATTTCGATGATCTGCTCCAGGCCGCGCGCGCCGAGCTTGCAGGGGACGCCGACGTAGAGGTTCTGGATGCCGTACTCGCCTTCGAGGTAGGCGGCGCACGGCAGGATTTTCTTCTTGTCCTTGAGGATCGCCTCGGCCATCTCGACCGCCGCGGCCGACGGCGCGTAGTAGGCCGAGCCGGTCTTCAGAAGCCCCACGATCTCCGCCCCGCCGTTGGCCGTGCGCTTCACGATGGCGTCGAGCTGATCCTTCGGCAGCAGCTCCGTGACGGGGATGCCGGCGCAGGTCGAGTAGCGCGGCAGCGGCACCATCGTGTCGCCGTGCCCGCCGAGGACGAAGGCCGTCACGTTCTCGACCGAGACGTTGAGCGCCTCGGCCAGGAAGCAGCGCATCCGCGCCGAATCCAACACGCCGGCCATGCCGATGACGCGGTGCTTCGGGAAGCCCGAGCGCCGGAGCGCCACCTGACACATCGCGTCGAGCGGGTTCGAGACGATGATGAGGATCGAGTCGGGCGAGTAGTTGACCACCTGGGCGACGACCCCCGAGACGATCTCGGCGTTGGTCTTGAGGAGGTCGTCGCGGCTCATGCCGGGCTTGCGCGGCAGGCCGGCCGTGATGATGACGACGTCGGAGTCCTTCGTCACCGCGTAGTCGTTCGTCGAGCCGACCATCCGCGCGTCGAAGCCCTCGACGGGCGCGGCCTGCGCGAGGTCTAAAGCCTTACCCTGCGGCACGCCCTCCATGATGTCGACGAGCACCACGTCGCCCAACTCCTTGCTCGCCAGCCAGTGCGCGGCGGTCGCGCCGACGTTGCCCGCCCCGACCACCGTGATCTTGTTTCGTCTACCCATCTCAGTTTCGGTTCCTTTCCGGTGATGAAAAACTCGGCTTCCGATAACGCCGCCGCAACCGACCCCCGGCAGGCGCGCCCCGACGGGCCTTGACGCTCGCCCGCGGCCGCCCACCCTCTCGCGCAGATGTCAGTTGTGGAAGAGCGCGAGTGTAAGGTGCGGGCCGGCGGGTGTCAAGGTAGACTAAAGTGAAGAATTTTTGATTCGCGATTTTAGATTTTTGATTTGAAGAAGGAAGCGTCCGCCGGCTCTTTCAATCGCCAATCAAAAATCTCAAATCGCGAATGAAGCTCAGGGACTTGCTCAGAAGATTCTTCGGGGCGACGGCGCGGCCGGCGCGCGAGGCCGAGCCGCCGGGGGAGGGCGAAGAGGACGTTGACCCCTTCGACCCTTTCCCCGAACCCGTCCGCTTGGAAATCACGGACGTGTTCGACCTGCACGCGTTCGCGCCGCGCGAGGTGCGCGCCGTCGTCGAGGAGTACCTGCGCGAGGCGCGCCGCAAGGGCCTCCGCCGCGTGCGCATCATCCACGGCAAGGGCGTCGGCGTGCAGCGCGAGGCGGTGCGCCAAATCCTCGCCCGCACGCCCTTCGTCGAACACTTCTCCGACGCCCCGCCCGAGGCCGGCGGCTGGGGCGCGACCGTCGTCCGACTGAAGGGCGAAGAGACAACGACACAGTAGAATTGCGGATGGGGATTGCGGATTAGAGGAGTTACGAGTTGCGAGTTTCGGGTTTCGAGTTAGGAAAACAGCCTGTCTTGCACTCGAAACC
>JALZHT010000263.1 GCA_030860645.1 Acidobacteriota bacterium | reverse complement strand
CCGCGTCCGCGCCCGACGTGAGCGAGACGTGGCCGAGCAGTTTCACCTCGCGGTCGAGCGAGACGTAGGCGACATCCCCGCGCAGGGCGGCCGCCTCAACGTCCCCGAACTTCATCTGGACGGCGCGCGCGCCGAAGTTCTTGAAGGCCGGCTTGACGGTCGCGCCTTTGGCTTTGAGGTCTGCGTCGAGCGCGGCGCCCCAGACCCCGGCCGGCTGGACGATGACGCCGACGCGCTCGTCGCCCGGGCGCTCTTTGATCTTCTTGCGCAGGTCGGCCCCGACCTTGTCCTTCGCCGGCGCGGCCGCGGCGGCCCTCGTCAGGAGGCCCGTGCGGTCGGCGAGCATGATGCCGAGGCTCAGCGCGCAGGCGAGCAGCAGCGAGAGCGTCCGGGGCGTCAGTCGGGAGGAGTTGGGCAAGTTCATGTTCGGCAAGAGTCGTTTTAATGTTCAGTCTATCCGGCGCGGCCGCGGAGGCGTTTCGGCCGACTGCCGCGGGCGGCCAACGTGGCGCGCTCGCCGGACGCTTTGGCAACGGCCGTGCCTTTCGCAAAGTGGGGTGGAAAAGTCTGATTTCGCGATGTTCGAGGCGGGACAGACGGCGGGCGGAGGATTCCCGGCGGTCAGTTTGCGAGCGCGCGCCGGTCAGCTTGACGGCCTGACCGATTTGTCATAAAAGCCGTGCGTTCAAATCAACCCGTGGCGGAAGGAGAGTGACTGAGGATGGCCGAAAGAAGAGGAATCATTAAAGAGTTCAGGGAGTTCATCGCGCGCGGCAACGTCATTGACCTCGCCGTCGGCGTCATCATCGGCGCGGCCTTCACCAAGATCGTGACCTCGCTCGTCGAGGGCGTGCTGATGCCGCCCATCGGCCTGCTCACCGGCCCCATCGACTTCGCCAGCAAGTTCATCGTGCTCGACAGCTCGAAGGGCATCCCGGAGTCGCTCGCCGACGCGAAGACGAAGGGCATCCCCGTCCTCGCCTACGGGCAGTTCATCAACGACGTGATCAGCTTTCTCATCATCGCCTTCTTCATCTTCCTCATCATCAAGCGCTTCAACCGCCTCTGGAGCGACGAGCACCCGGAGAGCGCCGCGCCGACGATCAAGAACTGCCCCTTCTGCGTCTCCGCCATCCCCGTCAAAGCCACCCGCTGCCCGCAGTGCACGAGCGAACTCCAAGCCACCTGAAAGGGGTGCCGGGTTTTGGGTTTTAGGTGCTGGTAAAAGACAAGGGTGCTGAGCACCGGGTCAAGAGCAAGTCGCTTCAACCCGGCACCCGGCACCCAGCACCTAGAACCCTTTTACGCGCTGACGGCCGCGCCGGTCGTCGGGCTGGCCGGCTTGGTTTCATCCGCGCCGAGGCGCGCGTGGAACTGGTCGGCCACGAGCTGCTCGTGGCGGGCGAGGTCTATTTCGATCTCGTCGAAGAGCGCGGCCGTGACCGGGTCGGTGAACTGGTTCGTCAGGTTGAAGGCGTCGACGACGCCGGTCTGCAAGTCGCCCATCGCGCGCTGCAAGAGCGCCATGTCGTCGCTGCCCTGGAGCCAGCTCTTCAGGGTCGCCCACGCGCCCGCGCCCGCCGCCTGCATGTCCAGCTCGCCGCCGAGCGTGCGCAGGCGGCCTTCGAGCATCTCGACGTGACGCCGCTTGCTCGTGACGATCTCCCCGAAGAGGGATTTAATCGCCGGGTCGGTCGCCTTCTCGGCGTACTTCTCGAAGGCCGTCAGCGCGTAGCGCTCGCCGCGGATGGCCGTGTTGATGCCGTCCACGATCTCCTGCTTCGACTGCCCGCCCCACGACTCCGCCACCTGCCACCACTCGGCCGTCAGGTCTCTCTCGTCCGGGATGATGGTGTTCTTGATGCTCAGGCCGAGGCGGCGCAGGAGGGCCGCCGCGAAGAGGGGCAGGTCGGCGGGGCGGCGCGAGGTCAGGAGGTTGCCGTCCTCGACGAGCGGCGCGTTCTCGTAGTTCGCGCCGGCGTTCTCCATGTCCTTGCGGATGGCGCGGAAGCCGGTGGCGCGACGGCCTCTCAGCAGGTCGCCCTCGATCAAGACCTGCGGGCCGTGGCAGACGGCGGCGACGAGCTTGCCCTGGTTGAAGGCGTCCTGCACGAAGCGGACGGTCTTCATGTTGGTGCGCATCTTGTCGGGGGCCATGCCGCCGGGGATGACGACGGCGTCGAAGTCCGAGGCGCGCGCGTCCGTCGTCGTCGCGTCGGCCTCGACCGAGACTTTCATCTGCTTGCCCGTGTACTTCTCGTTGGTGCGCGAGCCGAGCACCGTCACCTCGGCCCCGGCCCGCTCCAGCGCCGCGCGCGGGATCTCGAACTCGCTGTCCTCGAAGTGATTCTCGATGAGAATCGCCACTTTCTTCGTCTCTGCCATGGTTCTACTCCTTGAAGCTCCTCGGTGTGTGGTTTTCCCGTGGAAAGACGGCAAGGGCCATGCCAGCAGAAACCTGACGAAAACCGCGCCCGGCAAACAAGAATCGCTCACAAACCCGTACAGGCCGCGAGCGATTCTGTCTGATTTTAATAGTTTCGAGCCAGAGAATTTTTGATTTTTGATTTGCGATTTGCGATTGAAAGAACCGGCTGCCCTTTCGCCTTCCAATCAAAAATCGCCAATCAAAAATCAAAAATTCCTAGACTGCCGGGCGCAGCAGGCCGCGGAAGATGCCCTGGACGACGACCTTCGAGGCGTGCAGGCGGATGGGCGCGTGCTGCGAGTTGGCCGGGCGGAGTTCGACCTCCTGGCCGAAGCGGTAGACACGCTTGAGCGTGGCGCGCGCGCCCTCGACGAGGGCGACGACGATCTCGCCGTCGCGGGCCTCCGTGCGGTTCTCGATGAGCGCGATGTCGCCGTCGCAGATGTGCTCGTCAATCATCGAGTCGCCCGTCACGCGCAGGGCGTAGACGCGGTGCGGGCGGACGCGCCCCAGAAGGAAGCGCGGGACGGTGATGGTCTCGCGGTCTTCGGCCGTGTCGATGGGCGCGCCCGCCGCGATGCGCCCGAGCAGCGGCACCTCGCAGGTCGAGTCCACGTCCACCTCCTCGTGCTGGACGCTCAGGCCGAACGCGCCGTCGGTGCGGCGGCGCGAGATGAGGCCGCGCCGCTCCAGCGCCTCGATGTGCTTGGCGATGGTCGCCTTCGAAGAGACCCCGAAGTGGCGCGCGATCTGCGCGTACGAAGGCTCGTAGCCGTGGCGCTCGATGAAGCGCACGATGTATTCGAGAATCTCCCGCTGGCGCTGCGTGCGTGGCTGCATACCGTTGCTGACTCCTCACTGCGAGAGCACGAGTGACGCGGCGCGGGGGGTTGGCCGCCTGAACAGGCTGCGCGATTGTATGGCGCGCCGCCCGGAGCGTCAAGATAAAGCGCCAAAAATCACTCGAAAAGACGAAAAAGCACCCCGCCGCGCGCCGTAAATTTTGCACCCCGCGCTAACTTCAACAAATTCGCCCGGCGGTTTTTAAATTACCTCAACATTTCTATTGATTTAAGACGCGACAGTTAGTTACTCTGCGCCCCGCAGCGCGATAGTCCAACAGCTCTCTTGTCACGGCACCGCCGCGCTGCCCCCAGTAGTACGACAGACACACGAATCCCGGGCCGCCCGTCCCACCTCTCGCGGCAGCCTGGAAACACGCACTAGGGCTGACAACCTAGAACAGCGACAGCACGCCCCGCACCAGATTCAGCGCGACCCCGATGATTGAATCTGAAGTCGGGGCGGGAGCATCAATGACACCCGCAGCAGGCGGAATTTCTATCTGGCCTCCTGCCGTTGTTGATGACTGAACTGAGGATGGATTCGGCCGCGGAATTTCAATTTGGCCGGCGGAGGTTGATATAGCCATCGCAAACATCAACACGGCCGCGCTAAGTAAGTGGCGAAGGTTTCTCATGTTGTTCTCCTGAAAGGTGAAGCTGAGCATGTAACGGACAGTGAGGATTGAATCCTTACCTGACCATCTCAGAGGGGTAATCGGCAGCATATCTTAGCACCCCTCTACTTTGAGACGTGCTTTACGTTTAGTCACTTCGTTCGTCTAGCTACAGTGTATGGAGAGGTGAACCTCACATGACTTCCGCCAGTCAATTACTTCACCAATTAGCGGATCCGTCTCTCACGCATGACGAACGCGCCCGACTCCGTTGCCAGTTGGCGAAGGAACTAGAAATGTCTGGTAACTACGACGGGGCGCGCGAGGTGATGGGTGAATTATGGATAGGTGTTGGTGAACAACCGCAATTATCAGGTCTGGCTCGGTCTATTTCAGCAGAAGTGCTTTTACGGGCAGGGTCGCTAACGGGCCACTTAGGCAGTATCAAGCAATTTGAAGGCGCACAAGAGTTAGCAAAGAACTTGATTAGTAAAAGTATTGCCATTTTTGCTGAGTTGAACGACAGCAAGAAAGTAGCTGAGGCACGAGCGGATCTCGCCGTCTGTTACTGGCGTGAAGGCGCATATGATGAAGCACGCATAATCCTCAAGGAAGCTCTAATCAGTCTCACTAAAGAAGACACTGAAATTAAAGCTATCGCTCTATACAGGAGTGCTTTCGTTGAAAAATTGCTGACACACTACAACGATGCGTTACAGCTGTATATGGAAGCTGCCCCGTTTTTCGAAAGAATTAACAACGATTCGTTCAAAGGAAGATTCTATAACGGTTTTGCCAATCTACTTGTCCTATTAGCACAGAATGAAAATCGTTATGACTATCGGGACCGAGCTTTCATAGAGTTTGCCGCGGCGAGCTATCACTTTGAGCAAGCCGGAAATGGTCGGCTCCAAGCTTGTGTTGAGAACAATCTCGGATTTTTGTTTTGTACTATCGGTAAATTTGCTGAAGCCCACGAACATCTTGATCGTGCGCAAGCTCTCTTTACGAGCCTTAAGGATAATGTACACCTAGCACAAGTTGATGAAACAAGAGGGCGGGTTTTCCTCCGAGAGGGACGGACAGCGGATGCAGAGAGATTTGCGCGGGCGGCGGTACAAGTGCTTGAGCGGGGTGGGGAGCAGTCGTTGTTGGCGGAGGCGCTAACGACTCACGGGGTGACGTTGGCGCGGTTGGGGAG
>JALZHT010000262.1 GCA_030860645.1 Acidobacteriota bacterium | reverse complement strand
GAAGTAGGAGTACGCGCTGTAGCTCTCCGCCAGGCGGCGGAGAGATTCGTCGAACGCCGCGAGTTTGTCGGGCGCGTGCTGCTGATAACGAGCGTGCACCTGATCGTAGGTCAGGTTGAAATCTCGCGGCAGAAAGTCGGCCGGGAAGCCCCAGAGGCGCATGTAGAGGCGCAGCAGGATGTCGTTCGCGCTCCTCCGCACCTCGCGGCCGTAGACGATGGTGTCCACCGTCCCGATGTCGGCTATCGAGCCGAAGCGCTGGTTCCACAGCTTGTTCCTGTGCTGGGCGTACACGTCGGTCAGGTATCTTGCCGGCGGGGTCGTCTCGTTCGGCTTCATGCGGCCGGACTGTTTGAGACGCGCGATGACCTCGGGGGGAATCTGCTCGGGCTTGCCCAGGCCCTCGTAGGCTAATGTCAAATCCTCGAAGTCGGGGTTAAGGCGTCCGTCGAAGAGCGCCCTGGTGATGCCGCGCTCGGGGATGCCCCTCTCGGCCGCGAGCCGGATGAAGTGCTCAAGCACGACCTTCGCGAACTCCGCGCGGTTCAGCGACCGCCCCTCGTACTGCGGTGGTAAATACTTATCGTCAACGACGGGGAGGTCTGCGTACTGGGAGGTCTCGTCCGGCATATTCGAATACGCGGAAGGGTGGAAGAACCTGTCGTCGAGACTGTTGGCGGGGCGGGCGGGCGTTTGGGCGTCGGCCCCGATGGCCGACAGGAGCGCCGGGAGGGCGGCGAGGAATAAAAAGAGAGCGCCGCGTCGGCGGAGCCACGAGGTGAAGCCGGGGTGTGCCATAGCCGTCTGAGGGCGCGACCGCGCAGGTCTGAAATCAGTTTGAGGCGTGCGAGGGTGCTCGGCGCTGCGAGGCGGAATACTTTCCGGGCGAGGGGATTTATGAGTTAACCAAGTTCGGTTGCCGCCTGTCAACATCAGACCTCAGCACCCGCGCATGCACCGCTCGAACTCCGCCATCTCGAACTCGCCGCCGACGACGAGGGGCGTCCGCTGGTGTATGTCATGCGGTTGCACGTCGAGGACGGGCCGCGACCCTTCGCTGGCCGCCCCGCCGGCCTGCTCCGCGAGGAAGGCCACGGGGTTGGCCTCGTACATGAGGCGCAGCCTCCCCTCCGGGTAGTCCGTGTTAGGCGGGTAGAGGAAGATGCCGCCGCGCAGCAGCGTCCGGTGGAAGTCGGCGACCATCGAGCCGACGAAGCGGGAGGAGTAGCGCCGCCCCAACTCGCCCGACCGCAGCCGCCGCAGGTATCTGACGTAGCCCTCGGGCCAGCGGTCGCAGTACGCCTCGTTGATCGAGTAGTACTGCCCCTGGGCGGGGATGCGGATGTTCTCGTGGCTCAGGATGTACGACCCGATGGCCGGGTCGAGCGTGAAGGCGTGGACGCCCCGGCCGGCGCTGTAGACCAGGACGGTCGAGGAGCCGTAGACGACGTAGCCGGCGGCGACCTGCTTGCGGCCCGGCTGGAGCACCCACCCCAGCGGGTCGGCGGCCTGCTCGCCTTCGGGGCGGCGGAAGATGGCGAAGGTCGTGCCGATGGTGACGGCCACGTCGATGTTCGAGGAGCCGTCGAGGGGGTCGAAGACGATGGCGTAGGTGGCGTCGGGCCGCTCGTGGCGCAGCGTGATCGGCTCCTCGTTCTCCTCCGAGGCGATGATGCCGAGGCTCCCGCGCTGGCTCAGGCAGTGGATGAGCGCCTCGTTGGCGTAAACGTCGAGCTTCTGTTGCACCTCGCCCTGGGCGTTGACCTGTCCGAGAGACCCCAGGATGCCGGCCAGCCCGGCCCGGCGGACCTGGGCCTCGATCATCCTCGTGGCGAGGGAGATGCCGGACACCAGCCAGGTGAACTCGCCTGACGCGCCGGGGAAGCGCGCCTGCTCGTTCGAGATGTGTTGCTCGAAGGTCGTGATCATCGCGATTCACCGCCCCGGCTATTCCAAACACCCCGCCCCGACTCCGGCGCGGCGGCGCGGCTGTCAATCAGGCCGCGGGGACTTCCCACGCGCCCGTGTGGGCCGAACGGAAGACGGCGTCTATGACCGCCATGTTGTGCAGCGCATCCTCCAGAGGGGTCGGCTGCTCGCCCCGCCCGCGGACGGCCCGCGAGAAGAGGTCGCCTTGAATCGTATACTGGTCGCAGGCCGGGAACTCCCGCGTCTCGGCCCGCCCGCCGCCGGAGTCTTCAAAGACGAGGATGCGCGTCGGCCGGTCGGGCGGCGCGTTGAAGGGGACTTCGACCTCGACGCGCCCGCGCGTGCCGAAGAACTGCATGCGCTGGTAAGGGGCGAGCTGCGTGGAGCAGGTGAAAGTCGCCTGCCCCGCCCCGAAGTCGAGGACGGCGGAGGTCAGGCGGTCGACGCCCCACTCGGGGTCACGCTCGACAAGCCCCAGGACGCGGCGCGGCTCCGCGCCGAAGACGAACCGCGAGAGGTTGACGGGGTAGCAGCCGATGTCGAGCAGCGCCCCGCCGCCCATGTCGCGTCGGTTGCGGACGTTGGCGGGGTCGCGGTTGAAGTAGCTGAAGAAGCAGGCGGCCGCGCGCAGCTCTCCGATCCGTCCCGACCTGACGACTTCGCGCGTGCCGAGCCACTGCGGGTGCGTGCGCACCATGAACGCCTCCTGAATCTTCACGCCCGTCCGGTCGCGCGCCCCCAGCAGACGCCGCGCCTCTCCGGCGTCAAGCCCGACGGGCTTCTCGCACAGGACGTGCTTGCCCGCCTCGGCGGCCTTAATTGACCAGGGCACGTGCAGGTGGTTCGGCAAGGGGTTGTAGACCGCTTCGACCTCGGGGTCGGCCAGCAGCTCTTCGTAAGAGCCGTAAGCCTTCGGGACGCCCAGCGCCGCGGCCGCGCGCCGCGCCCGGCCCAAATCCCTGGAGGCGATGGCCGCGACCTCGGCCCACTCGCCGCGTTGCATGGCCGGAATCACTTTTTCGACGGCGATCTTCGCCGCGCCCAGCACGCCCCAGCGCACCCGCTCAGTCACGACCCTCCTCCCCGGCCCCGCGCCGCCCGCCGACCTCTTGTGTAAAGCTCCGCGCCAGGAGCATACTCGCGTCCCCGTTCAAAGTGAAGACGGAGTTGCTGTCACCCGACGGAGGGAGATGAGAGATGCGCAAGCCTGAGACTCATTCCTGTTCGCGCCGGAGGTTCCTCGGCCGGCTGACCGCGGGCACGGCGCTCTTCGTCGCCGGGTCGCTGCCGGCTGAGTTGTTGCCAGGGGCGGAGGTCTCGGCCGCGCCGCGAACCTACACGAACCCCGTCTACCCCGGCTCGATGCCCGACCCGTTCGTGCTCCGCCACCGCGGCGTCTACCACGCCTTCGGCACGACGGGCAGCGAGCGCAAGGCCGACGGGCGCGTCTTCACCGTGCTCCGCTCGACCGACCTCGTGAACTGGCGGGAGTTGGGCGGCGCGCTCGTCCCCCCGAACCCCGACCCGGACTTTCAGTACTGGGCGCCCGAAGTCGCTCACCACGGGGGCACGTTCTACCTCTACTACGCGATGGGCGGGAAGGAGGAGGAGAAGTTCGAGCTGCGCGTCGCCACCGGCAGGAGGCCGCAAGGCCCTTACAGGGACACGGGGACGAAACTCCTCGACTGCGAGGACAACCGCTTCACCATCGACGCCCACCCGTTCAGGGACACGGACGGCCAGTGGTACATGTTCTACGCCCGCAACTTCCTCGATACCGCGGGCGGCGTCCACCCGGGCACGGCGCTCGTCGTGGACAAACTAATCGGGATGACGAAGCTCGCGGGCCAGTGCCGCGTGGTGCTGCGCGCGCGCCACCCCTGGACGCTCTACGAGGCCAACCGCCGGATGGACGTTTACAACCGAACCTTCGACTGGCACACCATCGAGGGCGCGTTCGTCCGCCGGCGCGGCGGGCGCTACTACTGCTTCTACAGCGGCTCGAACTGGCAGACGCCCCACTACGGCGTCGACTACGCCGTGGCCGACCGCGTGACCGGGCCTTACGCGGGGCAGGGCGCGGAGGCGCGCGTCCTCAAAGGCGTCCCCGGCAAGGTGCGCGGCCCCGGCCACCACAGCATCGTCGAGGGGCCTGACGGGAAGACCGAGTACCTCGTCTACCACGCCTGGGACGCCGGGATGAAGGTGCGGCAGATGTGCCTCGACCGCCTGGTGTGGACGCCCGCGGGGCCGCGCTGCGCCGGCCCGACCGTCACGCCACAGCCGCGGCCCCCGCGCTAAGAACACCGTGGTGAGGTTTTGCTCCGCCGGCGAAGTCGAGCGCCGGCACCGCCCCGCCGAGCACGGCGTTGAGGAAGCCGCCCTTGCCCCGGACCATGTGCGCGAGCGGGAAGTAGACGGCCATGACCCACAGCACGGTGAAGGCCGCCATCGCGCTGAACTTGATGCGCTCGGCGAACGCGCCCGTGATGAGCGCCGGGGTGACGACGCAGCATGGAAATGACGCAACTCGAATTCTTCCTCAAGGTCGTCGAGGAGGGCAGCTTCTCGAAGGCGGCCGACGCCGTCGGGCGGACGCAGCCCGCGGTCAGCATCGCCATCCGGCGGCTCGAAGAGGAGGTCGGCGCGCCGCTCTTCGACCGCTCGCAGAAGACGCCGACGCTCACCGAGGCCGGCCAGCGGATACAGGACTACGCCCAGCGCATACTGGCCCTGCGCGACCAGGCGCGCGGCGCCGTCGCCGAGCAGCGCGAGCTGAAGCGCGGGCTCGTCCGCGTCGGCGCCAACGAGAGCACCTCGCTCTACCTCCTGCCGCAGGTCATCCTCTCCTTCCGCGAGAAGCACCCGGACGTGAAGGTCGAAATCTACCGCCACGTCTCGGAGCGCCTGCCGCGCGAGGTCCTGGAGCGCAACGTGGACTTCGCCGTCCTCGCCTTCGAACCCGTAGACCGCGACCTCGAATCCTTCTGCGTGCTGCGCGACGAGCTGGCGCTGATACTCCATCCGGCGCACCCCCTGGCCTCGCGCCGGGAGGTCACGGTCGAGGAGCTGGGCGGCGAGCCCTTCCTCGCGCACAACGTCCGCACCGCCTCGCGCAACAAGGTCATCGAGACCTTCGCCGAGCACCACACGCCGCTCAAC
>JALZHT010000261.1 GCA_030860645.1 Acidobacteriota bacterium | reverse complement strand
GGGCAACGCCCTGCTGAAGCGGGGCGACGTGCGCGGCGCGGTCGAGCGCCTGGAGGCGGCCGCGCGGCTCCGGCCCGGCCAGGCCCACGTCCACTACCAGCTCGGCCGCGCCTACATCGCCGCCGGCCGCCAGGCCGAGGGCGAAGGCCAGCTCGACATCGCGCGGCAGTTGAAGGAGAAGGCGCTGCGCGAGGCGAAGCAATGAAGAAATTTTTGATTTTTGATTTGCGATTTGCGATGGAAAGAAGACTGCGGTCTTGCCCGCCAATCAAAAATCTAAAATCGCAAATCAAAAATTCTTTAATGCTCGTCGCGGCGCTCGTCCTCCTGCCGCCCTCCGCGCCCCCGCGCGCCGCCGGCAACCAGCCGGCCGGCGTCCGCTTCACGGACGCCACCGCGCAGGCGGGCATCACCTTCAAGCACGTCTCGACGCCCGAGAAGCGCTACATCGTCGAATCCATGAGCGGCGGCGTGGCGCTCATTGATTACGACAACGACGGCCACCTCGACATCTACATCGTCAACTCGCTGACCGTCGAGCTGTTGAAGTCGAAGGGGAAGACCCGGAGCGCGCTCTACCGCAACCGCGGCGACGGCACTTTCACAGACGTGACGGACAAGGCGGGCGTCGGCGACATCGGCTGGGGGATGGGGGCGGCCGTCGCCGACTACAACAACGACGGCTTCGACGACATCTACGTCACCTGCGTCGGGCCTAACCGCCTGCTCAAGAACAACGGCGACGGGACGTTCGCCGACGTGACGCAGAAGGCCGGCGTCGGCGACCCGCGCTGGTCGGCCGGCGCGTCCTTCGTGGACTTCGACCACGACGGCCACCTCGACCTGTTCGTCTCCAACTACGTCTCCTTCGACTTCAACAACCTGCCCGAGTTCGGCCGCGACAAGACGTGCCAGTTCAAGGGCGTCGCCGTCCAGTGCGGCCCGCGGGGGCTGCCCGGCGACGGCGACTCGCTCTACCGCAACAACGGCGACGGGACGTTCGCCGACGTGACGCAGAAGGCCGGCGTCGCCGACGCCGACGGCTACTACGGGATGGGCGTCATCGCGAGCGACTTCGACGAGGACGGACTGACGGACATCTTCGTCGCCAACGACTCGACGCCGAACTTCCTTTATAAGAACAACGGCGACGGCACGTTCAAGGAGGTCGGCTTTCTCTCGGGCACGGCGCTCAACGAGAACGGCGCGGCGCAGGGGTGCATGGGCGTGACCGTGGGCGACTACGACCACGACGGGCGGCTCGACCTCTTCGTCACCAACTTCGACGACGACTACAACACGCTCTACCGCAACGACGGCCGCGCCTCCTTCACCGACGCCTCGTACGCGGCGAAGGTGGCGGCGGTGAGCCTGCCCTACGTCGGCTGGGGGACGAAGTTCTTCGACTACGACAACGACGGCTGGGTTGATCTCTTCGTCGCCAACGGCCACGTCTACCCGCAGATCAAGACCTTCCTCCAGCGCAACTTCGTCCACCGCAACCTGCGCAACGGGACGTTCGCGGAGGTGGCCGAGCAGCTCGGCGCGCCGTTCGCCGAGAAGCGCGCGGCGCGCGGCGCGGCCTTCGGCGACCTTGATAACGACGGCGACGTGGACATCGTCATCAACAACCTCGGCGGCGCGGCGCAACTGCTGCGCAACGACGGCGGCAACGCCAACCACTCGGTGCTGATCGAGACCGTCGGCGTGAAGAGCAACCGCGGCGGCGTCGGGGCGCGCGTGAAGGTCGTCTCCGGCGACCTCGCGCAGAAGGACGAAGTCCGCAGCGGCGACAGCTACCTCTCGCAGAGCGACCCGCGGCTGCACTTCGGCCTGGAGGGGCGGACGAAGATAGATTTGATCGAGGTGCGCTGGCCGAGCGGCGCGGTCGACAGAATCACCGACGCGAGGCCGAACCGCGTGCTGACGATCAAAGAGGGGCAGGGCCTCGTCGGGCAGAGGGAGTTCAAGGCCGCCGCGCGGCGCTAGCCCGTGCGATATTAGCGGCAGCTCGTAAACGTCAACGGTTAAAGCCGTGCGCCTTACCACGCAAAAATCAACAACCCGCCGGCGCGCGATGATCTTCGCGCTCATCTGCGTCCTGCTCGCCGCGGCGGGCGGGCGGGCGCAGGTGAACGAACGCGTCGCGCAGTTGGAGCGCGCGGCGGCGCTCATCGGCGGCGGGCGGCTCGCGGAGGCCGAGCGGCAGTTGACTCAAATCCTGAAGCTCGCGCCGGAGGAGGCCGCGGCGCTCAACCTGCTCGGGGCGATCCGCGCGCAGCAGGGGAGGCTCGACGAGGCCGAGGCGCTCTTCTCGCGCGCCGTCCGCGGCGACCGCCGGCTGACGGCCGCGCACATGAATCTGGCCTACCTCTACCTGCTCAAGCGCGAACCGGAGAAGACGGCGGCGGCGCTGCGGGAGGTGCTGCGCCTCGACCCGGCCAACGCGGAGGCCGGCTACCGGCTCGCCTGGGTGCTGCTCTCGCAGGGCCGCCTCGACGAGTGCATCAGCCTCGGCGACGAGTTGAGGCGGTCGCAAACTCTGTCGGCCGCCCTGCTCGCCGTGCTCGGCGACGCGCACCTGCGGAAGGGCGACGCGGGCAGGGCGGAGGAGAGTTATCGTCAGGCGCTCGAACGGCAGGCCGCCCACCCGGACGCGCTCTTAGGCATGGCCCAGGCCGCGCAGGCGCGCGGGGACGCCGCGGCCGCCGCCCTCCACCTCAGCCGCGCGAGTGACGCGGTCGCGAACCGGCCCGACCTGCTCCACAAGCTGGCCCGCGTCGCCCTCAACTCGGGCATGAAGGACGAGGCGGTGAAGGCGCTCAAGCGCGCCGTCGAACTCCAGCCCGGCGAGGCGTCGTACCACTTCGCCCTCGGCTCCGCGTGGCTCAAGCACCCGCCCGACCTCCAGGAGGCCGAACAGTCCTTCCGGCAGGCGCTCAAACTCCGGCCCGCCGACGCGCAGGGGCAACTGCACCTCGGCTACGTGCTGCTCAAATCGAAGAAGCACGCGGAGGCGCGCGAGTGGCTGGAGAAGAGCGCGGCGAAGGGCGCGGGCACGCCCGAGGCTTTCTACTACCTCGGCCTCATCGCGCAGGGGCAGAACGATGACGCGCGCGCCATCGAACTCTTCGAGAAGGCCGTCCGGCTCGCGCCCTCGTTCGGGCACGCGCACGTCGCCCTCGGCGCGACCTACCTGAAGCTGAAGGACTACCCGCGCGCGCAGGCCGCGCTCGAAACGGGGGCGAAGCTCAGCCCCGACGATTCGAAGGCGCACTACAACCTCGCCATGCTCTACGCCCGGCTGAAGAACCCCGAGCGGGCGCGCGAGGAGATGCGCATCGTCGAGAGGCTGAAGAACGAAGGCAAGGCGCAGGCGGGCGGAGAAGGCGACGCCCTCGCGCCCCCACCTCCCCGCTAAAATTATCGTGAAAGAAAAGATCGTCATCCCCGCGTGGTTCGTCATCCTCCTGCTCGCCGCGCCGTCCAACTACCCCGCGCAGCAGGCGGGCGGCAAGACGGGCGTCACGTTCGCGGAGGTGTCGCCGCGGGCGAGCGGGATCAACTGGGTTCACAATAACGCCCACACGCCCGAGCGCTTCCTGCCGGAGACGGTCGGGGCCGGGGGGGCCTTCTTCGACTACGACAACGACGGGTGGGTGGACATCTACCTCGTCAACAGCGGCCCCTCGGACTTCTTCCGGCCGGCCACCCCGCTCAGGAACGCCCTCTACCGCAACAACCGCGACGGGACTTTCACGGACGTGACCGACAGGGCGGGCGTGGCGGGCGGCCGTTTCGGGATGGGCGCGGCCGCGGCCGACTACGACGGCGACGGCTGGCAAGACCTCTTCGTCACCAACTACGGCCCCGACATCCTCTACCGCAACCGCGGCGACGGCACCTTCGCCGACGTGACGGAGAAAGCCGGCGTGCTCGTCCCCGGTTGGTCAACCTGCGCCGTCTGGTTCGACTACGACGCGGACGGCCGCCTCGACCTCTTCGTCTCCAGCTTCGTCCACTTCGACAGGTCGCAGCACCGCCTCTGCGTCGACAAGACCATGACGCAGAACTACTACTGCATCCCGCGCGTCTTCAAGCCGCGGCCGAGTCACCTCTTCCGCAACAAGGGCGACGGCACCTTCGCCGACGTGAGCAAGGAGTCGGGGGTGGCCGACTCGCCCGGCAAGTCGTTCGGCGCGGTCGCCACCGACGTGAACAACGACGGGCTGGCCGACCTCTTCGTCGCCAACGACACGATGCCCAACTTCCTCTTCGTCAACCGAGGCCGCGGCAAGTTCGAGGAGGCGGGCTTGGGGGCGGGCGTGGCTTACGGCGAGGCCGGGACGCCGCGCTCGGGGATGGGCGTGGACGCCGCCGACTACGACGGCGACGGCTGGCAAGACCTCTTCGTCGCCAACATAGACCAGGAGTTCTTCAGCCTCTACCGCAACCAGAAGGACTTGACCTTCACGGACGAGCCGGGCGAGATCGCGCCCTCGACGCAGCTTTTGAGCGGCTGGGGGCTGAAGTTCTTCGACTACGACAACGACGGCGACCCCGACCTGCTTTTAGCCAACGGCCACCCGGACGACATGGTCGAGGCGAAGTCGGCGCGGGTGAAGTACCGGGAGCCGCTTTTGATGTTCGAGAACACGGGGAGGGATTTCAGGAACGTGAGCGCGCGGTCGGGCGCGGTCTTCGCCCGGAGCTTCCCGGCGCGCGGGCTGGCGGTCGGCGACTACGACAACGACGGCGACGCGGACGTGCTCGTCTCGAACAACGGCGAGGCCCCGCTGCTGCTGCGCAACGAGGGCGGCAACCGCCACAACTGGCTCGGCCTCCACCTCGTGCCGACGAAGAGCAACCCGGCCGCGGTCGGGGCCGTCATCACGTGGGAGGCGGGCGGAGTCCGCCGGAGCCGTCTGAAGACGGGCGGCGGCAGCTACCTCGCCTCACACGACCCGCGCGAAATCCTCGGCCTCGGCCCGGCCGCGAAGGCCGACGCCGTCGAGATTCGCTGGCCCAGCGGTACGCTAGATAAACTAGCGGGCCTCCCGGTCAACACCTACGTCACAGTCGTCGAGGGGCAGGGAGTGGT
>JALZHT010000260.1 GCA_030860645.1 Acidobacteriota bacterium | reverse complement strand
CGCCCGCCCGGCGCGAGCGCGCGGCCCCGCGCTGGCCGCAATCGGCCGCGGCCCCGACGCCCCGGCGCAATTTCTCGCCCTGATGTTTTTCGCGTATCATAAGACCATCTCGTCATCTGAGGAGGTTTCCCAAATGCCATCAAGCCGCGCGCGGTTTTTCGTCGCGCTGTTCGCCTCGCTCTGCCTGCTCGTCTTCGCCGTCTCGTGCGGCGACAGCGACGACGACGCGGAGGACGCCGCCGGCGACTCGGCCGAGGAGGCCGAGGTCGCGCTCACGCCCTACCAGCCGAAGGGCAACGAGGGCACCATCGCCGGCACCATCAGCTTCTCCGGGCCGGCCCCGGCCCCGAAGCCCATCAGCATGGATCAAGACCCGGTCTGCGCCCAGTCGGGCGCGGGGGCGGTCGCCGAGGACATCGTCGTCAGCGGCGACAAGCTCCAGAACGTCTTCGTCTACATCAAGGAGGGGAAGGTCGGCGACCGGAGCCTGAGCGCCTACTCGTTCGCCCCGGCCGCGCAGCCGCAGGTGCTCGACCAGAAGGGCTGCCGCTACGTCCCGCACGTCCTCGGCATCCAGACCAAGCAGACCTTGAACGTCACGAACAGCGACGCCACCTCGCACAACGTCAACGTCGACGCCAAGCTCAACGGCAAGTTCAACCAGGGCCAGCCGAACGGCGCGCCGCCCATCGTCAAGCAGTTCGCGCGCAACGAGACGCTGATCCCCGTCAAGTGCAACCAGCACCCGTGGATGCGCGCCTACATCGGGGTGCTCAGCCACCCGTTCTTCTCCGTCAGCGGGCAGGACGGCCGCTTCGAGATCAAGGGCGTGCCGGCGGGCAGCTACACCCTAGTCGCCTGGCACGAGAAGTACCCGCAGGGGCAGACGACGACCGTCACGGTCGGCCCGGGCGCGAGCGCCGAGGCCAACTTCAGCTTCAACGCCCAGCAACTCACGGCCGAGAATGTCGAACAGCCGGGCGGCGCCCTCAAGGTGCTCCCCGCCATCGAGTTCCCGCTCGTCGGGCATCATTGAAATCTGACGGCGGAGGCCCGGCCGTGTGGGAGGGCGTTCCGGCTGAGCCGCAACGGCGCTGGCGTGAGTCAGACGCCCTCCCCGGCGGCCGGGCCTCCGCCGTTGCTCATTCAGTCAAAGGGAAGCAGCACTCATAACATGAAGGAGTTCGCACTCGGAATCACCACAGACATGCCGGCGGCGGCCGAGGCCGCGCCGCTCGCGGCGCGCGAGAAGCTCGCGGCGTTCGCCGAGCTGACGAAGCCGCGCATCACGTTCCTGATCGTGCTCACGTCGGCGGCGGGCTTCGCGCTCGGCTCGGAGGGGGTCGTAGACTACCTCGCGCTCGGGCACGCCCTCCTCGGCATCGCGCTGCTCTCTTCGGGCATCGCGACGCTCAACCAGTTCATGGAGCGCGACCTCGACGGCCGCATGCGCCGCACGGCGGCGCGCCCGCTCCCGGCCCAGAAGCTCAGCCCCGCGCAGGCGCTCCTGTTCGGCGTCGCGCTCACGCTCGGCGCGGAACTCTACCTCGCCCTCTTCGTCAACCTGCTGACCGCCGCCTTCGGCGTGGCGGTCGTCGTCGGCTACCTCCTGCTCTACACGCCGCTCAAGACGCGGACTTCGCTCTCGACGGTGGTGGGGGCTTTCCCCGGCGCGATGCCGCCGCTGATGGGCTGGACGGCGGCGACCGGCGCGGCCCCGGTCGAGGCGTGGGCGCTCTTCGCCATCCTCTTCATGTGGCAGTTCCCGCACTTCCTCGCCATCGCGTGGATGTACCGCGAGGACTACGCGCGCGCCGGCATCCTGATGCTGCCCGTCGTCGAGCCCGAAGGGCGGCTCACGGCGCAGCAGATCGTCCTGTGGGCGCTCCTGCTCGTGCCCGTGAGCCTCTTCCCGGCGGCGCTCGGCACGACGGGCCGCGTCTACTTCTTCGGGGCCTTCGCCCTCGGCCTCGCCTTCCTCGCGGCCAGCCTGCACGCCGCCTTCGCCAACTCGCGCCAGGGCGCGCGGCGGCTCCTGCTGGCCTCGGTGCTCTACCTGCCGCTGCTGTTCGGCATGATGGTCTTAGATAAATGATTTTTGATTGGCGATTGAAAGAGCTGTGGACGCCGTCTTTCAATCAAAAATCGCCAATCAAAAACCGCCAATTCTGGAGGCTCTATGGGTCGTGCGCTGGCTGCTTTCATCTGGGTGATGACCGGGCTGTCGGTGTGGATGTTCCTGGACGGGCGGTGGTGGTTCCCGAAGTCCATCACGGAGCACGGGCCGGCCTACGACCAGCAGTTCATCCTGACCATCGTCGTCGTCGGCGTCGCCTTCGCGGCCGCCCAGGTCGCCCTCGGCTACGCCGTCTGGCGCTTCCGCGACACCGGCGACGGCTCGCGCGCCGTCTACTCGCACGGCAACAACCGGATGGAGATTCTGTGGACGGCCATCACGGCCGTCATCTTCATCACGGTCGCCGTCCTCGGCCAGAGGGTCTGGGCCGGCCTCCACTTCCAGCCCGCGCCGCCCGACTCGACGCGCGTCCGCGTCGTCGCGCAGCAGTTCCAGTGGAACTTCCACTACGCCGGGCCGGACGGCAGGTTCGGCCGCACCGACCCGGCCAAGATCAGCGACGAGTCACTGAACTTCATCGGCCTCGACCAGCAAGACCCGGCCGCGGCGGACGACTCGGTCGTCGCCACGCTCGTCACGCAGGTCAACCGCTCGGTCGAGCTGAACCTGACGGCCCGCGACGTGACGCACAGCCTGTGGGTGCCGCCGCTCCGCTTCAAGCAAGACCTCGTGCCCGGCCTCGACATCAAGGTGCACTTCAAGCCGCTCCGGGTCGGGCAGTACGAGATCGCCTGCGCCGAGCTGTGCGGCCAGCAGCACTACAAGATGAAGAGCTTCATGCTCGTCCTGCCCGAGGACGAGTACCGGCAGCTCACGTCGCTCCCGCAGGCGCAGTTCCAGGCGCAGGTCACGCAGCTCCTCAGGAAGTACCCCGTGAAGTACGACTGACGAAACTTTTCAAGCACGCCCGGCCGCGGGCGGGAGGATCCGACGATGGCAGAGGCCGAAGTCACGCACCAGGAGGCTCACGCGGGCGAGGCGCACGCGCACGCCCCGGGCGTGCACCACCACACGCCGCCCACCGGCTTCATCCGCAAGTACATCTTCAGCATTGACCACAAGGTGATCGGCATCCAGTACCTTTTGCTGGCGCTCGTCTCGGTCTTCGTCGGGCTGGTCATGTCGGTGCTGATGAGGATGAACCTGACGTGGCCGGGCACCCAGTGGCCGATCCTCGGCACGCTCTTCCCCGAGGGCGCGCCGAACGGGGTGATGGCCCCCGAGTTCTACCTCTCGCTGGTGACGATGCACGGCACGATCATGGTCTTCTTCGTGCTGACGACCGCGCCGCAGGGCGGCTTCGGCAACTACTTCCTGCCGATCCAGGTGGGGGCCGACGACATGGCCTTCCCCTACCTCAACATGCTCTCGTTCTGGGTGACGTTCGTCGGCCTCGTCGTCATCCTCGCCGCCATCTTCTACTCGGGCAACTCGGTGGTCGGGCCGACGGGCGGGTGGACGGGCTACCCGCCGCTCTCGGCCATCGGCGACATCCTCAACGTGCCGGGGCAGGGGATGGGGATGAACCTCTGGATCATCTCCATCGCCATCTTCTGCGTCGCCTCGCTCCTCGGCGCGCTCAACTTCATCGTCACGCTCCTGAACCTGCGCACGCGCGGGATGTCTTTGATGCGGATGCCGCTCACGTGCTGGGCGTGGTTCACGACGGCCATCCTCGCGCTCCTCTCCTTCCCCGTGCTGCTCGCCGCCGGCGTCCTCCTGCTCTTAGACCGCACGGCCGGGACGAGCTTCTTCGTCCCCGGCGGCCTCTCGAACGGCAGCGGCATCGAGGCCCTCAAGACCTACAGCGGCGGCTCGCCCATCCTCTGGCAACACCTCTTCTGGTTCTTCGGGCACCCGGAGGTCTACATCGCCATCCTGCCGGGCATGGGCGCGACCTCGCACATCCTCTCGACCTTCGCGCGCAAGCCCGTCTTCGGCTACCGCGCGATGGTCTTCGCCATGTTCGCCATCGGCCTCCTCGGCTTCTTCGTCTGGGGCCACCACATGTTCATCTCGGGGATGAGTCCGTACACGGGCTTCGCCTTCTCGATCCTGACGCTCTCCATCGGCGTGCCCTCGGCCATCAAGACCTTCAACTGGCTGGGCACGCTGTGGGGCGCGCGCATCCGGTTCACGACGCCGATGCTCTTCGCCATCGGCTTCGTCTCGCTCTTCGTCGCGGGCGGCATCACGGGGCTGGTGCTGGGGCAGACCTCGCTCGACCTCTCGATGCACGACACCTACTTCGTGCTCGCGCACTTCCACCTCGTGATGGGCGTGGCGGCCATCTTCGGGATGTTCGCCGGGATGTACTTCTGGTTCCCGAAGATGTTCGGGCGGATGATGAGCGAGCGGCTGGGGAAGATTCACTTCTGGCCGACGATGATCGGCGTCTACGGCATCTTCATCCCGATGCACGCGATGGGCATCGTCGGGATGCCGCGCCGCTACTCGCAGTTCCACGAGGTCATCAACGGCCAGGATGTGATGATCTACGAGTTCCTGCGCGCGACGCCCGGCCTCGTCAAGTTCGTCACCTGGGCGGCCATCATCACGGCCTTCGCCCAGCTCATCTTCCTCTTCAACTTCGTCTACAGCCTCTTCCGCGGCGAGCGCGCGTCGGACAACCCGTGGGAGGCGACGACGCTCGAATGGACGACGGCCACGCCGCCGCCGCACGACAACTTCGGCGGGAAGACGCCCATCGTCTACCGCGGCGCGTACGAGTATTCGGTGCCCGGCGCGCCGCAGGATTTCGTTTTACAGACCACCCCGGACGAGACGGGGGCCAACGCCCCGCCGCACGGGGAGGTCGGCGTACAAGGACAGGGCGATGGCGGTAACGGTCACAGGTGATAAGGAGACGGTGCGCGAGACCGAGGTGACGCTCGACATCACGAGCGTGAGGCGTCGGGGCGGGCGCGGGGGCCGCGGCGGGCGCGGCGGGGGCGGCAACGGCAAGGGGC
>JALZHT010000259.1 GCA_030860645.1 Acidobacteriota bacterium | reverse complement strand
GCGCCGAGCTTCATCAAAGCTCGGCGCGGCCGCCCGCCGCCCGACGTTTCTGTCACGAACTCGAAACTCGTAACTCGGAACTGTTTTAGAGTTGAATCTCCCACATCCCGCGCCCGTGCGTGGCGATGCGGAGGACGCCGCCGGAGGTGACGGCCATGTCGAAGACGGGCACGCGCGGCAGGCCCGTGCTGAAGGAAGTCCAGGTCGTGCCGCCGTCGGTCGAGCGGTAGACGCCGATGTCGGTGCCGGCGTAGAGGTGGCCCGTCGCCTTGTGGACGGCGAAGCCATTGACGGGCACGTCCGGGATGCCGTTGCCGGCCACCGTCCAGGTCGGCGTCGTCGCGTTGAGGTTCGTCGTCTTGAAGACGTGCTGGCCGTTGTCGGAGCCGTAGTAGCCGCCGACGGCGACGTAGGCCGTGTTCTGGTTGTTCGGGTCGATGACGGCGCGCGCCACGTACTTCGTGTTGCCGAAGGGCGTCACGTTCGTGAGCGTCGTCGCGCCGGTCATCGTCCGGAAGACCTTGCCGTCGTCGAGGCCGACGATGCGGACGGCGTCGTTCTGCGGCGAGATGCCGATGGCCGAGACGGGCACGCCCGTGGTGAACACCTGGCTGACGACCGACATGCGCGTGCCGCCGTTGGTCGAGCGGTAGAGGCGGTCGGAGCCGTAGTAGACGGTGTTCGGAGCGCCCGGCCCGAGCGTCATCGGCGCGTAGAAGAGGACGGCCGAGTCGGTGCAGCGGATGCCGTTGCTGAAGCCGCCGCAGCCGTAGAACGACCAGTTCTCGAAGGCCGCCGGGTTGGTCGTGATGCCGAAGCCCATGATGCCGCCCGAGCCGACCGCGTTCCAGTAGGTGTGGTACTGGCGCACGCTCGTCAGGCTCGTCGAGCTCTGGTCAATGAGGGCGAAGCCGCCGTCGCCGTAGTCGGTGCGCGTCCACGTCCCGTCGGTCTTGATGCGGTGCGTGCCGTTGTCCTGCGTGCCGCCGATGGTGAAGTAGGGGTCGGTCGGGTGGACGGCGACGCTCATGTACTGCATCGAGTTGATGGGCGAGCCGCCGTTGAGGCCGCCGTTGAGGCTCTGCCAGGTGCCCGTGCCGCCGGTCGTGGACTTGAAGACGCCGCCGTCGTTGCCCGTCCAGACGATGTTCGGGTTCGTCGGGTCGAACGTGATGGCGTGCGTGTCGGCGTGGAGGCCGCCCTGCACCTTCGCGAAGGTCGCGCCGCCGTCGGTGGACTTCTTGAGGATGCCGCTCTGGGTGCCGTCGGTGTTGCCGCCGATGAAGATGTGGTTGCTGGCGTTGATGGCGACGGGCGAGTCGTACCAGCACTGGCCGCCGCAGAAGCCGTTGGCCGCCGTCATCGTCGTCCACGTCGCGCCGCCGTTGGTGGACTTGCGCAGCGTGCCGCTCACCTCCTCAGAGGTGGCGAGCAGGATCGAGCCGTTCGCGTTGGCCGCGAGGTTGATGCGCGAGGCGACGGTCGTGCTCACGGCGAGGAGCTTCGTGTAGGAGGTCGTGCCCTGCGCGCCGGTCATCCGGTAGATGCCCTGGTCGGCCGTGCCGAAGATCGAGTAGAGGATCGTGTTGTAGGTCTGGTCGGCCGTGTCGAAGACCATGTCGGGGACGGAGAGGTTCGCGCCGTTGGCCGCGAAGGCGTCGAGCTTGGTGAAGGTCGGCGCGGCCGTGGTCGCGTTCGTCGAGCGGTAGATGCCGCGGGCCGGGAGCACGAGCGCCTGGTCGGAGCCGACGCCGCCGACGCCCGAGGCCGTCGAGACGAAGATCACGTCCGGGTTGTTGGGCGCGACGAGGATTTTGCTGATCGCGCGGCCGGAGAAGACGTCCGCGCCGGAGGCGTTCAGGTAGAGGCGCGTCATCGTGCGAGTCGGCTCCTCGGCCTCGGCGTTCTCGATGCGGTAGACGCCGACGCCGAAGTAGTTGCGCTGGCCGTAGTTGGCCTCGCCCGTGCCGACGTAGACGCGCGACGGGTTCGACGGGTCAATGGCAATCGCGCCGACGGCCAGAGAGAGCGCGCCGTCGGTGATGGGCGTCCACGAGCCGCCGCCGTTGAGCGTGCGGAAGACGCCGCCGAGGGCCGTGCCGACGTAGACGACGTTGGGGTTGACGGGGTTGATGGCGATGGCCGTGACGCGGCCCGAGACGGAGTTGCTGACCGTGAAGGTCTGCCCGTTCGGGATGGGCGCGGGGCCGATGGGCGTCCAGGAGGTGGTGACGGCCGCGGCCGTCATCATCCCGCCTTCGGTCGGCAGCATGGAGGCGTCGGCGGCGGTGTTGGAGTCGGCGGCCGGGGCGGCGGCTCCGGACTCCTTCTCCTTCTGCTTCTTCTCGCGCTCCTGCTGCTCCAGCTTTTCGAGGGCGCGGGCGCGGGCCTTGAGGCTCTTGTCGAGGTTGTTCTTGTCGAGGCCGCGGAGTTTCGCGATGTGCTCGGAGCGCAGGCGCATGTAGGTGCGCTTTTCGACTTTGCCCTGCGACATGGGCGGGATGTCGGCGTCGGCCTCCGTGGACTTGTTCTGCGCGTTGACCGCCACGAGGCTCAGGGTGAGGGCCATGACGGCGGTGAGAAGTAAAGTCAGAAATCTCTTCATGCGAGGGTAGAACTCCTTAAAAATTAGGTTTCGGTCGCTGTGGTTAAACCCGTTCGGCCCCGTTGAGGCCGGTGGGCAAGGTTTCGGACGCAAGCGGCCGCCCCGTGGCAGAGAGGGCCGCCCCACTCAACGAATCAACACCAATGCCGCGCCTTAAAAGGAAGCACGCCGGTGCGTGTGAAGATGGCTAACTGATGACGGATGAAATACCCCGCAGGAGATTTGGAGGAAACCCCTGCCCTTGTCAGAGCTACGGTGCGGACAAAAGATGCGGCCCCCCGGCCGCCAGTTGCACGGGCCGCAAGAAAATTTGCAGGCCGCCAGAACCCCTGGAATTCCATCCAAAATAATGAATAAAAGTTGCGGGTTAGAGGGATTTTGGATTTGCGATTTTTGATTTTTGATTGGAAGACGGCGCGGCCGTCGTCTTCAATCGCCAATCAAAAATCTAAAATCAAAAATCCCTCTAACCCGCAACCCGCAACCCGAGACTTTTTACTCCACGACGACGCGGTCGGTCGCGCCGCGGCCGAAGGTCTCGGGGTGGTACATCTCCTCGGCCTTCGGCGGCGGGACGACGAACGCGCCGGGCGTCGTCGCGCGCGCGAAGTAGGTGTAGTCGTAGACGCCCTCCCAGAGCAGCGACGTGAAGGCCTCGGCCCGCTCGTCGCGCAGATTCTGGTGCTCGTACCACTGACGCCACCACCACCAGCCGCGGCGCGCCCCCCCGGCCCGCTCCTCCTGCGGGACGCGCTCCGAGACGGCGAGCGCCGGGTTGAGCGCCTCCAGCCCGGCCGGCAGCGGGTCGGTGAGCGCGACGTGGTAGCGCCGCGCCGGGGCCAGGAGCGTCAGCTTCACGCGCACCTTCGCCCCCGCGCGGATGCGCCACGTCCCGTCCGCGTCGCGCCGCACGTCGGCCGCGTCGTCCACGCCCTCGTAGACGCGCTCGACCGTGAAGCCGTAGTCGGCCGCCTTCAGCTTCAGGTCGCTCGGCGCGTAGCGCATGCCGACGCGGTAGTAGAGGCGGCCCGCGCCCTCCTTGCTGATGACGAGGTTCTGCGTCCCGCCCCGCTCGGCGAGGCGGCGCATGGGCACGTCGAACTGGCGGCGCTCCGTGGTGCGGCCGCGGAACTTCTGCTCGCCCGCGTAGGCGTCGCCGAGCCACGCGCGCGCGACGAAGTCCGGCGTCGTCTTCTCGTAGGTGTTGAAGTAGCGGTCGAGCGCGAGCAGCACGAAGACGTTCTCCTGCGTGTTCTCCCAGCGCCCCCGCTTGCGGTGCGCGAGCAGCCCGCGCACGACCTTCGGGATCAGGTCGCTCGCGGGCTGGTCGCCGATGAGCGCGTCGAGGACGACGGCGTCGGTGCGCCGGCTCGAATGGAGCAGGAGGTATTCGGCGTCGCCGTAGCTGGTCGTGAAGTGGGCCGCCCCGGCCGTCTCCTCGGCGCGGTTGCCCAGGTGGCGGCGGATGGCTTCGACTTCGGCCGCCGACTTCGCGTCGCCCGAGAGCACGGGCAGCAGCCAGCCGACGGCTTCGAGCGGGAGCTTATCCAGGCCGACGGCGGCGAGTTGGCGCGCGCGCGCCGCGTCGCGGTCGCCCATGCGGGCGCGGACGTTGAGCGCGTAAGCGATGACCGCGTGGCGGGCGTCGGGGCCGTACCACTTCGGGATGCGCCGCTCGATGTCGCGCAGGTAGGAGCGCGAGCGTTCGAGCATCGGCCCCGGCACGTCGAAGCCCTTCTCTTTGGCGCGCACGAGCGCGTGCGCGACGTGGATGCTGACGTAGGGCCAGGACTCGTCGCCGCGCCGCCAGAAGCCGAAGCCGCCGTCGTCGTTCTGCATCCCGCGCAGCCGCTCGATGTCGCGCGCCACCGCCCGCTTCATCTCCTCCGGCGAAGGCATCCCTTCGGCCTTGAAAGCCGCGAGCACGTCCCTCAAAGCCGCGACGGCGAGCACGCGCGAGGAGAGCTGTTCCGAGCACTCGTAAGGGTACGAGGCGAGGTAGAGCACGGCGTCCGTGAGGGCCTGGAGCTGCGTCGAGGAGGTCTGCACTTCGAGGCCGCCGAACTGCGGGAAGACATCGGGCGGGGCCGTGACCGGCTGCACGACCGCGCCGGGCGCGTCCAGCTCGCCGTAGGTGGCGAAGGCTTCGGTGGTGGCGGGCGTCCAGACGGGCAGCTCGACCTGCGCGGTGTCGGCGAAGCGCCCCGAGACGGCGCCGACCTGGAAGCGCGCCGTGCCCGCCTCGGAAGCGTTGACGGGGAAGCGCACCTCGACGCGGTCGTTCGCGGGCACGCGGACGCGGCGGCCCGCGCCCTCGGTCAGCTCGGCGTTCGAGGCGCGCACGCCGACGCTCGCTTCTAAGGGCTGGTCGGTCTGATTCTGCACGACGACGGGCAGCTCGAAGCGGTCGCCGAAGTTGAGGAAGCGCGGCGCGCTCGGCCTGACCATCAAAGGCATCCGCGCCGTGATGGAGGACTCGCCCGAGCCGAACTGCTTCCCGCCC
>JALZHT010000258.1 GCA_030860645.1 Acidobacteriota bacterium | reverse complement strand
GTCCGCGGGTGTTTGCAAAAACTGTCGGCGCGAGGGGGGCGGCCGGCGGGTGCGGGAAAAGGCCCGAGGCTGCGCGCGCAGCCTCGGGCCTCCGAGCCGGCTCCGGCTTCGGCCTCCCAGAATCGCCAGTCTCCGACGTTGCCAGGGAACATGCCTCTCGCTTTCAGGCCCGGGCGACTACACGCGGACGGGACACGGTCAGCGCCACGCTACTCGAACTTCTGCGGGAACTGGCTGATGATGCCCGCGCTGAGCATGTCGGCCATGTGAAGGATCTGCGTGTGAATCTTCTCGTAGGCCGCGATGTCCGCGGCCCAGTCCCCGCGCAGGCGGGCCGCGACCTCCGCGGTCGTCAGCTCAAGGTGCTCGCGCATCATCTTCCTCATCTCGGCGGCCGGCCACGCCTTCGGGTTCGCGCCGCTCAAAAACGTCGCGATCTCGTCGGCGTTCGCGTCCCAGCGCCGGCCCGCGTCGTCGGCCTTCGCCTTGTCGTTGGCCTTGACGGCGGAGACCAGCTCGGCGGCGACCGTGATGTGCTCTTTGAGCAGGGCCGACAGCCGCTCGCCCGCCGCGTCGCCGTAGAAGGGCTTGACGGCGTTGCCGATGTCGGCCTGATTCTGGAGCAGTCGCTCGGCGGCCGCGGCCTTGTCCGGCAGGTCGGCGACGGCGCTGACGACGAACTGGCGCGTCCACACGACGTGGTCTTCCCACAGCTTCCGCATGGCCTCGCGGAAGGCGAACTGCTTCGCCATGCCCGCGTGCGGCGCGGGGGCGGCCGGCGCGCGGCCCGCGGCGAAGGCCGGAAGACCCAGCGAGACGAGAAGTGCTATTGACAAACATGCTGTACCCAGACGTTTCATACGTGCCTCCTTCGAGTTATCGGAATGTGCTTTGTTTACACGGCTGGCCTCACTTCGCGCTCAGCCCTACGCCGACTCCTCCGGCGATGCTCAGCCCCGCTTCGTGAAGCAGTTCGGAAAGGTTCAGGATGCCGCCCCTGAGCCGGTCAGGCGTAGGCATCCGTCCGAGCCGCAACAGCTCCTCGGCCGCGGCCAGCTCGCGGTCGCGGTTCATGCCGGCGACCGCCGCGACGCGCCCGCCCTTCACGTAGAAGGCGAGGAAGTTGTGCGCCGAGAGGTCGCCGCGGTAGATGATCTCGTCCCATGCGGCGGCGTGGCCGACGTAGAGCAGGCCCGCGTCGAACTGCCGCGTCCAGAAGAAGGGCACGCCGTCGAAAACCGTATCGCGGCCGGCCATGTTGCGCGCCGCCGCGCGCCCCTGCTGCTGCGCCGTCCGCCAGTGCTCGATGCGGGCGCGGCGGCCCGTGCGCGGGTCGGGGAAAGAGGCGATGTCTCCGGCGGCGTACAGCCCTTCGGCCGCGCGCAGGCGCGAGTCCACGACGACCGCGCCGTCCTCATCGAGCGTAACGCCTCCGAGGAAATGCGTAACGGGGCGGACGCCCGCGCCGACTAAGACCATGTCGGTCTCGATGCGCTCGCCGCTGTCGAGCACGACGGCCTCGACGTTGTGGACGCCCTCGAAGCGGTAGACGATGGAGCCGAGCTTGAAGCGCACGCCCTGCGCCTCGTGCAGCCGCCGGAAGAGCGCGCCGACTTCGGGGCCGAGCGTGGAGGCGAAGGGTTCGGCCGAGGGCGCGACCACAGTCACTTCGAGGCCGCGCTGGCGGAGGCTGGCGGCCGCCTCCATGCCGATGAAGCTCGCCCCGACGACGACGGCGCGGCGCGCGCGGGCGGCCGTCTCGATGACGGAGTCCGTGTCCGAGAAGCTGCGCAGCACGCAGATGTTCTTGAGGTCAGAGCCGGGGATGTTGAGCCGGACGGGCGCGCCGCCCGTCGAGACGAGCAGCGCGTCGTACAAAAGCGTCTCGCCGCCCTCGAAGGTGATCGTCTTGGTGCCGGCCTCGACGCGCGTCACCTCACGGTTGAGGAGGAGTTCGATGCCGTGCTCGACGTAAAACTCCGCGGGGCGGAGCGGCATCCACTCCGGCTCGGCGTGCCCGTGCAGGTAGTCCTTGCTCAGGTTGGGCCGGTCGTAAGGCGCGCGGTCTTCGCGCGTGATGAGCATAACGCGCCCGCGGAAGCCCTCCTCGCGAAGGGTCTGCGCCGCGGCGTAGCCGGCCGCGCCCGCGCCGAGGATGACGAAGACGCTGGGGTCCGCGTCCGGGTCGCAGCCGGCCATCGCGGGCGTCCGCCGATCCTGCGACGCTTCGGGGAGGCGGACGGAAATTCGCTCGCCCTCGACGCGCACGTCGTAGCTCGCGAGGCCGTCGAGCGCGGGCGGCTCTTCCAGGTCGCCGGTCGTGACGTCGAAGGCGGCGTGGTGCCACGGGCACACGACGCGCGTGCCGCAGAGCGCGCCCTCGGCGAGCGGCGCGCCGTAGTGCGGGCAGGTCGCCGAGACGGCGTGGAACTCGCCGCCGACGCGCGCCAGCAGGACTCTCGTCTCGCCGACCGTGACTTCCTTCATCTCGCCTTCGCGCAGGTCGGAGGCGCGCGCGAGCGGAACTTCCCGGTAGTCCATAAAAGTGTTCAGGCCACGTTGATGAGGTGGCCCATCTTCTCCTTCTTGGTCTTGAGGTATCCCGTGAAGCAGTCGTGGGGTTCGACTTCGAGCCGGACGCGTTCGATGACTTCAAGGCCGGCGCACCGCAGCGCCCGAATCTTCTCCGGGTTGTCCGACATCACGCGCACGCGCCGCAGGCCGAGCGCGGCGACGATCTCGGCGCACTGCTCGTAGCGCCGCAAGTCGGCCGCGAAGCCGAGCCGCTCGTTGGCCTCGATGGTGTCGGCTCCCTCGTCCTGCAAGGCGTAGGCGCGAATCTTGTTGACGATGCCGATGCCGCGCCCCTCCTGCTGCTGGTAGACGACGCAGCCGTGCCCCTCGCGCGCGATCATCTCCATCGCGGCCTTCAACTGGCGGCCGCAGTCGCACTTGACCGAGCCGAAGACGTCGCCCGTCAGGCACTGCGAGTGGATGCGGACGGGGCTCGGGCGGTCGGGGCGCAGCTCGCCCTTGACGAGCGCGACGAACTCTTCCGGCGAGGTGAGCGAGCGGAAGCCGAGGATGCGGAACTCGCCCCATTCCGTCGGCAGCCGCGCCTCGGCGACCCGCTCCACTGTGGGACGCGCGGCGGGCCTATGCGCGTGGCGGTAAGAATTCAACTGTGTCAGCGTCATCGAAGTTCTCCCTGTCTCACTCTTCTCGCCCTCACTCTGTCTCCCTCCCGACCCCGTGGTGGAAAACCAGGTGCCCGCCGTACCAGCCGCCGACCGACAAAAGGAGGAGGCCCAGTCCTTCGAGCAGGAGGGTGCCGGCGGTCGCTTTGCCCTACGGCGGCGCGGAGCCGCCCCGCACGGCGAGGCTGATGGCGTAGGGTGCCAGCGCCCCGAGGATGAAGAGCATGTGCCGGATCGCGGTCGCCTGCGCCGGGTCGTCCTGCGGGACGGCGGCGTAGTCTACGAACCCCGCCGTGGGGGGGGGGGGGGGGGCCGCCAGCCCGAGGGCGATGCACCAGAAAGAGATCGCCCACCAGACCGGCTCGCCGCGCCAGAGGCCGGCCGCGTCCCACACGAGCGACGTGCCGAGCAGTCCGACCGGCACATCGCTCAGGACGGCGTGCAGCGGGTGGCCGAAGACGCGCAGCCCTCTCATCACAAATCTCAGCCGCCGACGGCGAAGATGGCCGCCAGCAGGATGGCGAACGAGATGACGGCCCCCGCCCCGTGGACCGCCACGTAGTTGACGGGCAGCGCCTTGCCGCGTAGGTGGTAAGAGAAGAGCATGAACCCGCCGAGCGCCGCGATGACGAACCCGGTCAGCGCCACCACTGCGACAGTCGAGGCAGTGGAGTTGACGACGGGCAGGATTAGCGCCACGAGGCCCGACGCGGCAAACAGCCCGTGAATAACAGCCAGAGCCATCGGCGGCAACTCACGCCCGCCGAAGCGCATGGCCGCCATCACGACACCGCCGAGGGCCGCGATTGCCAAGAGTACGGCTGCAACAGTCATGACTCGTCTCCTTCAAGAATTCTTGGAGAGCAGAGAGTTCCTGCGAAATTGGTGACCGGCCAATAAAACCTCCGGCCTGCTCGTGGTGCTAAAATACACCTCTTCCGTAATAAGTCAAGAACTATTTTGACTTATTGTGTTTTCGACGAAAAGGGATTAGAATCCGCCGTGAGGAGGCGGCTATGGAGACGACGAAATTCGATAAGCGCTTTTTCGAGAGCACGCGCGGGCGCATCGTAACCCTCCTGCGCGGCGCGGCCCGCACGGTTGACGAGTTGGCTGTGGAGCTTGATTTAACGGATAACGCCGTGCGGGCACACCTCCTGACCCTTGAGCGCGACGGCCTCGTCCGCCAGAGCGGCCTGCGCCGCGGCCCGCGCAAGCCGCACTTCACCTACGCCCTGACGCCCGAGGCCGACAAGCTCTTCCCCAAGGCTTATGACGCCCTGCTCAACCAGCTCATCGCCGTCCTCAAGAACCGGCTGGAGCCGCAGGAGATCGAGGAGGTCTTGCGCGAGGTCGGTCGCCACGTCGGGGCGGGCGCTTCCTCGGGCCAAGCCGGAGACCTGGAGGGGCGCGTACAAGTCGCCCTGAAGGTGCTGGAGGCCATCGGCGGGGCCGCCGAAGTCGAGCGGCACGACGACGGGTTTACGATTAAGAGCGGCGGCTGCCCCCTCGCCGCGGCCGTCTCCGTCCACCCGGAAGTCTGCCGCCTGGCCGAGGCGCTCGTCGCGGAGGTCGTCAAAGCCCCGGTCGAGGAGCACTGCAACCGCGACGGCGCGCCTCAGTGTTGTTTTGAAATCAAGAGGCCCGGTTAGGGCGAAAGACGGCCGTGCGACTAATTTCAGTCCGGAGACTATCGCCCGGCCTTTTCAACGCCCCGCGACTCTCGCCTCGGGGCGCCGCCCGTCTCCGTTTGAGAGACGCCGGAGCGCGCGGCTGATCGTCTTCGCGCCTACGTAGGCTGGCGGGGCCGCGCACATCCCCGGCGGCAGTGCCGCCTCTATTTCGCCGTCGGGAGTGCCGTCGAGAGGGTAGCCATACCTCGCGAACGCCTGACGAATTTTTAAGAGCGCGCGCCGGCGCCGGC
>JALZHT010000257.1 GCA_030860645.1 Acidobacteriota bacterium | reverse complement strand
CTCTTGACGAGGGCGAGGCCGATCCCCAGGCCGCCGTGCGCGCGCGTCGTGCCCATGTCGGCCTGGCGGAAGCGCTCGAAGACGTGCGGCAGGAAGTCGGGCGCGATGCCGGCCCCCTCGTCCGCCACCTCGACGCGCGCCGCCGCGCCCTCCGCCCGGCAGTTGACGCGTACGCGCCCGTCCTCGCGCGAGAACTTCACGGCGTTGTTGAGCAGGTTCCAGAAGACCTGGACGAGCCGCGTGCGGTCGCCGCTCACCGCGACGGGGCCGAGGCCGCCGGTCGCCACTTCGAGCACGACGCGGCGAGCCGCGGCCAGCGGGCGGACGGTCTCGACCGCCTCGCGCAGCACGTCGTTTAAGACGACGGGCGCGCGCTCGATCCGCATCTTGCCCGAGAGGATCGAGGACATGTCGAGCAGGTCGTTGATGAGGCGCGAGAGCGCCTGCGAGTTCTTATCTATGACGCGCATGCCCTGCGCCGCGTCCGCCTCGCCGAGGCGGCCCGAGCGCAGCATGTGCGTCCACCCGATGATCGGCGTCAGCGGCGTGCGCAGCTCGTGCGAGAGGGTGGCGAGGAACTCGTCCTTCGCGCGGTTGGCCTCCTGCGCGCGGCCGTAGAGCAGCGCGTTGTCGACGGCGAGCGCGGCGCGGCGGGCCAACTCCTCGGCGAACTCCACGTCCTCGCGCGAGTAGTCGCGCGGCGCGCCGGTCGCGGCGAAGGTGAGCGCGCCGAACGTGCGGCCGCGGGCTTCGAGCGGGACGGTGAGGAAGGAGCGCACGTCGAGTTCGCGCAGGGCGGCGAGGTGGCCTTCGTCGCGGGCGAAGGATTTCAAAAAATCTTCCGACGCTTCGGGGACGACCGCCGGCTGGCCCGTGCGCAGCGCGGCCGCGACGCCGTGCGATTTGGCGAGGTCGGGCGGGTACTGGCGCAGGCGCTCGACCAGGGGGAGGCGTTCGGGGTCGCGGTGCGCGACGGCCGCGCGCCGCACCTGCCCGTCGTCGCCGACGATGTCGACTATCGAGTAGTCGGCGAGGGCCAGGACGGCGAGGCGCGCCAGCTCGCCGAGCGTCGTCTCGTAGTCGAGCGAGGAGGAGAGCAGGCGGCTCGCCTCGGCGAGGAAGCGGACGCGCTCCTCGGCCTCGCGCTTCTCGTGGATGTCGGTGGCCGCGCCGAACCACTTGACGACCCGGCCCGCGGCGTCGCGCAGAGGCTCGGCCCGCCCGAGGTGCCAGCGGTACTGCCCGTCGGAGGCGCGGCGGAAGCGGTACTCGATCTGGAAGACCTCGCCGTCGGCGACCGCCGTCGCCCAGGAGCGCAGCGCCCGCTCCACGTCGTCCGGGTGGAGGACGGGCTGCCAGCCCCAGCCGCGCGTCTGCTCGAAGCTCAGCCCGGTGTACTCGTACCAGCGGCGGTTGTAGTAGTCAATGTAGCCGTCGGCGCGCGCCGTCCAGACGATCTGCGGCATGGCGTCGGCGAGCGCGCGGTAGTGGTGCTCGCTGGCCTCGGTGGCGGCGCGCGCGGCCTGCTCGCGCTGCAACAGTTGCTCGCGCTCCTCCTCGTCGCGCCGCCGCTCCGTGATGTCGCGGGTGATGGTCGAGGCCCCGATCAGACGCCCCTCGGCGTCGGCCACGGGCGAGGTCGTGACCGAGACCTCGACGCGCGAGCCGTCCTTGCGGACGCGCACGGTCTCGAAGTGATCGATCCGCTCGCCGCGCCTGAGCCGGGCGAGGATGTCGGCCAACTCGTCGGCGCGCTCCGGCGGCACGATGACGGAGATCGGGCGGCCGACGACCTCCTCGGCCGTCCAGCCGTAGAGCCTCTCGGCCGCCGCGTTCCAACTCGTCACCGTGCCGTCGAGCGCCTTGCCGATGATGGCGTCGTCGGACGAGGCGATGATGGCCGCCAGCCGCTCGCGCGCGACCTCGGCCTGGCGGCGCTCGGTGATGTCGTGGAAGACGAGGACGACGCCGGTCGCGCGCCCGTGCGGGTCTTTAATCGGGGCGGCGCTGTCCTCAATCGGCGTCTCGCGCCCGTCGCGCGCGACGAGCACGGTGTGGTTGGCGAGGCCGACGACGGCCCCCTCGCGCAGCACCTTCGCCACAGGGCTTTCGACCGCGGCGCGCGTCTCCTCGTTGACGATGTGGAAGACCTCGGCGAGCGGGCGGCCCCGCGCCTCGCCCGCGGCCCAGCCCGTCAGGCGCTCGGCCACCGGGTTCATAAACGCGACGCGGCCCCCGCGGTCGGTCGCGATGACGGCGTCGCCGATGCTCTTGAGGGTGGTCGAGAGCGACTCCTCGCTGAGGAGCGCGGCCACCTCGGCGCGCCGGCTCCGATCCGACAGGTAGACGACCGTCGCGGCGACGAGCACGAAGAGGGTGGTCTGCGACGCCCCCTCGAAATTGAGCGAGAGCGCGTGGAAGGGCGTGAGGAAGAGGTAGTTGCCGGCGAGGGCCGAGAGCGCGATGGCGAGCGCCGCCGGCCCCCACCCGGCGCGCAGCGCCGTGACGAGGACGGCCGGGAAGAAGAAGATGAAGACGATGCGGACGCTCTCCCAGCCGAGCGCGCCGCGCAGCGCGAAGGTGAGAAGGATGGCGGCCCCCACGGCCGCGACCGCCAGCCCGTAGCGCGCCCACGCGGCGGCGGGCGCGCGGCGTCCCTCTCGCTCCGCGTCGTGTAGGGTCACGGGGTCTGTCATCTCACTTCCCTGAGCGCGGGCCGGTGGCGGGCAAGACTCGGGCGGCCGCGGCGGCGGCGGGGCCGAGAGTCGCGTTCGACTGAGTTCAAAAAATTGTGAGCCGCGAAGCAGAAGTCCGCGCGGCCCGCGGAATCCCGAGCCGCTGAACGGCCCGGCCTGAACTTCAAAGGGGCCGGAGTCCCGTCCCCCGACGCCGACCGTCTCTCCGATGTGGCCGTAGCGATTAGCGAAATCAAAGCTACTGCTTTCGCCACGCCAAGTCAAGACAACCCCCCGGAGCGCCTAACAGAACCTCTGCCGTGGGCGACGCTTGCGGGGGCGGGGCTGGCCCCCACCCTTACGGCTTTAGTCAACGCCACGCGTCCAACCGAGAGCCGCTCCTGAACGTTCGGTGAACTGGTTCGCAACTCGTTCCCACTCCGGCACGGTCTGACGTAAGTCTGACCGCCGTGGATTCTCCCGCGCCCCGGAGTTGTGGTAAATAAGTGTCATGGCTGACAACTCGACCGCGCGCCCGGCCCGCAGGTGGCTGCGGCCCTCCCTCGACTGGCTGCTGGTGTTCGTGCCCGTGGCCGCCGCTTTGAGGTTCGTGCCCGGCCTCGAAAACCCGACGGCGCTCTTCGTCGTCTCGTGCCTCGCCATCATCCCCCTGGCCGGCTGGATGGGGCGCGCCACCGAGCACCTCGCCGAGCACCTCGGGCAGGGCGTCGGCGGGCTTTTGAACGCCACCTTCGGCAACGCCGCCGAACTCATCATCGCGCTCTTCGCCCTCTCGAAGGGGCTGACCGGCGTCGTCAAAGCCTCGATCACCGGCTCGATCATCGGCAACATCCTGCTCGTCCTCGGCCTCTCCCTGCTCGGCGGCGGGATCAAGTACCAGAAGCAGGAGTTCAACCGCACGGCCGCGGGCGTGTCGGCCACGGCGCTGACGCTGGCCGCCATCGCGCTCGTCATCCCGACCGTCTTCCACCAGGTGGCGGCGCAGGTGCCGGTCGCGCAGGGCGGGTGGACGCCCGAGAAGGAGCAGGGCCTCTCGCTCGCCATCGCCGTCGTGCTCTTCCTGACTTACGCGCTGACGCTCGTCTTCACGCTCGTCACGCACCGCGACCTGTTCGGCGGCGACGAGGCGCGCGACGCGGCCGGCGAGGCCGGGGCCGAGCGCACGCGGATGGAGGCCGAGGAGGGGGCGCACGCGCCGTGGTCGGTGGGCAAGGCCGCCACGGTGCTGCTCGTGGCGACCGCCTTCGTCGCCCTCATCTCGGAGTTCCTGGTCGGGGCCATCGAGACCGCGCGCGGGGCTTTGGGTTTGACCGAGGTCTTCGTCGGCGTCATCGTCGTCGCCATCATCGGCAACGCGGCCGAGCACTCGTCGGCCGTCCTGATGGCGCTGCGCAACAAGATGGACATCGCCATCGGCATCGCGGTCGGGTCGAGTCTCCAGATCGCCCTCTTCGTCGCGCCCGTCCTGATTTTCGCCTCCTACCTCTTCGGCGCGCCGATGAACCTGGAGTTTACGGTGCCGGAGGTGATGGCGGTCGTGGCCTCGATCATCATCGTCGAGCAGATCAGCAGCGACGGCGAGAGCAACTGGATCGAGGGCCTGCAACTGCTCTCGGTCTACGCCATCCTGGCGATCCTCTTCTACTTCCTCCCGGACGTGCACGTCCCGGGCGGGGCCGCCGCCACGTCGCCCGCGCACTGAGTCGCCCTATGTACCCGGCCGGCAACCTCTACATCCCCGCCCCGCACGGGCGCATCGAGGCGATCCTCAAGGAGCCGCACGGCGCGGCGTCGCGCGGCGTCGCGCTCGTGCTCCACCCGCACCCGCTGCACGGCGGGACGATGCACAACAAGGTGGTCTTCCGCACGGCGCGCGGCCTGGGCGACGCGGGGCTGGTGACTCTGCGCATCAACTTCCGCGGCGTCGGCCACTCGACCGGCGCGCACGACCACGCGCGCGGCGGCGAGCAGGAGGACGCCCGCCTCGCGCTCGACTACTTGGTTGGGAAGTATCCGCACCTGCCCGTCTTCCTCGCCGGGTTCTCCTTCGGCGCGCGCGTCGGCCTCGAAGTCGGCACGCTTGACGCGCGCGTCGGCTACCTCGTCGGCGTCGGCACGCCCGTCAGCATCGCCGAGCGCGACTACGACTTCTCCTTCCTCGCGGAGTGCCGCAAGCCCCTCCTCCTCGTCCACGGCGAGCGCGACGAGTTCGGCGACGTGGCGGCGCTGCGCGCCCTCGCCGCCCGGGTGCCGCCCGAAGCACGAGTCCGCGTCGAGGTCATCACGGGCGCGGGCCACTTCTTCGACGACCAGCTCGAAGACCTGCGCCGCGTCGTCGCGGAGTGGGCCGCGGAGATGCTCGGGGCGGAAGCCCGACCGTGAGGGGGCGCGGAAGGGACGATGAACGCGGGACGATGAACTAAAAC
>JALZHT010000256.1 GCA_030860645.1 Acidobacteriota bacterium | reverse complement strand
CTCGAAACTTATTATGGAACACGACGAGAGAGGGCGGGCGGGGCGCGACGCGTACGAGCGCGAGCTGACGACCGATCTGAAGGACGCGACGCCCGACCGGCCGAAGGGGATGCCGCTGCACACGCGCATCCTGCTAGGGCTGGCGGTCGGCGTCGTCGCGGGCGTGGCGGCCAACCGCCTGCTCGGCGGCGACCACCCGGGCGTGGCGTGGGCCATCCGCCACGTCACGGAGCCGGTGGGCACGCTCTTCCTGCGGCTGCTGTTGATGGTCGTCGTCCCGCTCGTCTTCTCGTCGCTGGTGGTCGGCGTCGCCGGCATCGGCGACATCCGCCGCCTGGGGCGCGTCGGGCTGAAATCTTTCGCCTACACCTTCGTCATCTCGGCCGTCTCGGTCGTCATCGGGCTGACGCTGGCGAATACCCTGAGGCCGGGCGAGAGGATCGACCAGGCGACCGCGCAGGGCTTACAGGAACGCTACGGCGCAGACGCCGGCAGGCGCGTGGCCGACGCGACGAAGGCCGCGACGGCCGACTCGCCCATGATGCAGGTCGTCAAGACCATCGTGCCGTCGAACCCGGTGGCGGCGGTCGCCGGCATCATCGCGGGCGAGGAGCGGCAGACCGACACGCCGAACATGCTCCACCTGATGTTCTTCGCCGTGCTGCTCGGCGTCGCCGCCACGCTCATCCCGGTCGAGGTCTCGGCCCCGCTGCTGCGGGGGTTGCAGGCGCTCTTCGAAATCTCGGCGAAGATCATTGACCTCATCATGAAGCTCGCGCCGTTCGCGGTCGCCTGCCTGCTCTTCACCAACACGGCGCGCTTCGGCCTCGATTTGTTGGGGGCGCTGGCGTGGTTCGTGGTGACGGTTTTGGCGGGCCTCGCGCTCCACATGTTCGGCGTCTACTCGCTGGCCGTCTACTTCCTCGCGCGCATCTCGCCGGTCGAGTTCTTCCGCCGCATCAAGACCGTCATGCTGACGGCCTTCTCCACCTCGTCGTCGAACGCGACGCTGCCCACGGCGCTGCGCGTCTCGGAAGAGAACCTCGGCGTGCCGCGCGAGATCAACAGCTTCGTGCTGACGGTCGGGGCGACGGCGAACCAGAACGGGACGGCGCTCTACGAGGGCGTCACGGTGCTCTTCCTGGCGCAGCTCGCGGGGGTGGATTTGACGCTCGGGCAGCAGCTCGGCATCGCCTATTTCGCCATCCTCGGCGGCATCGGGACGGCGGGCGTGCCCTCCGGCTCGATCCCCTTTATCATCGTCATGCTCGCCACCTACAACATCCCGCCCGCGCTCATCGCCATCATCCTCGGCGTCGACCGCATCCTCGACATGTGCCGCACGACCCTCAACGTCACCGGCGACATCACGGCCGCGGCCTACGTCGCGCGCAGCGAGGGCTACGAACTCTTACAGCCGCACGTGCCGGAGTTGGAGAGGATGGGCGTCGTCCGCGGCGGGCCGTCGAGCCACGACGTGCTGGATTGAGGCGGGCTGCGTGCACAACTAGCGCGGGTTGAGCGTAGCGCGGCATCATTTCAACACAGAGGGCACGGAGGAACACACAGAGGCCACCGAGAAAACCAATTCTTCTCGGTGGCCTCTGTGTTAGAACGGCCTGTCGTTAGACTCGACCGGCGACGTCTGTCCGGCGGAGCGCGGCCACGAGGGCCGGCGCGGCGTCCCCCTTGTCGGCGAAGGAGACGAGGACGAAGACGCTGCGCTCGGCCAGCCTGACGGTGATGCGGCCGGACACCTCGCCGAAGGTGAAAGAGCACTCCTGCTCTTTACCGTCCGCCTGCGGCAGGAGCGCGATCTTCAGGGCCGCGGCCCCGCCTTCGCGCCCGCTCAGCCCGAGCACGTCGCGCATGAACTGTTCGATGAACTCGCGCTTCAGGAACTCTTCGCCCGGCTCGCCCAACTCCGCGGGGAAGTCGCCGATGCGCGCGACGATGTACGGGTCTTCGGGCGTCCCCGCGACGTAGACCTTGACCGGCACTTTCGACGCGGGCGAGCCGCCGGCTTCCGTTTTCGGGGCCGAGTCGGCGGCCCGCGTCGGCGCGCTGTCTGTCTCCTGTTGCTGTGACACCGCGGCGGCGGCGAACGCGAAAATGATTGCCAGCGACGCGACGATTCGGGGGACGGCCCGCGCGCCGAGAGGCCGGCGAATGAGACGCGAATCGAAGCGTTGTGTAGTCCCTAATGCATGCTTCCGAAACGTAATCATCAGCTTTTCCCCCTCGCCGGCTGCGACAGCAAGCGGGATGCCGGAAGAGATTTGTGATTTTGGATTTACGAATTGCGATTGGGAGCGGCCGGCGGCCGTTGCCCGGCTTTTAGTCCGGTTCGCGGCGCGAAACGACGAGTCCTGACGGCCTGAGGTCGCAAATCCAAAATCAAAAATCTAAAATCCGCACACTCCCGTAAAACTTCCGGCAGAAGAGTGTCCGAAGCTGGCGGCTTCCGGACAGGTGGTGGGTGGGGTGTGCTCGGGCGGCGCGTGTGTGAGTCCTCGCGCGTGAACGGGGCGGCGGCGGCGCGGCGGCCCCTTCGGAGAGGAGGCGGCGGATGATCTTCCCCATCGGCGACGACAACAGCGACCGCGCGACGACGCCTTACGTCAACTACCTCCTGCTCGCCATCAACATCCTCGTCTTCGTCCTCTTCCAGGGCTTCGGCTCGAACGAGCAATTCACCTACGCGTGGGCCACCGTCCCGCAGGAGATCGTGACGGGCGTTGACATCGCGCGCCCCGTCGTCGTCCAGGACCCGATCAGCGGCGACCCCGTCGGGCGCATCCCTTTGCAGCCGACGCCGGTCTCGGTCTACCTCACGCTCCTGACCTCGATGTTCATGCACGGCGGGTTCGCGCACCTGTTCGGCAACATGCTCTACCTCTGGATTTTCGGCGACAACATCGAGGACGACCTCGGCCACGCGCGCTACGCCGTCTTCTACCTGCTGTGCGGCGTGCTGGCCTCGCTGGCGCACGTCCTGACGAACACCGGCTCATACATCCCGAGCCTCGGCGCGTCGGGCGCGATCTCGGGCGTGCTCGGCGGCTACCTCGTGCTCCACCCGCACCGGCGCGTCCACGCCATCGTCCTGCGCGGCTTCGTCACGCAGGTGCCGGGCTGGGTCGCCGTCGGCCTCTGGTTCGTCTTCCAGCTCATCAGCGGGCTGGGCATGCTCGGCGGCGGCTCGCAGGCCGGCGGCGTCGCCTACGCGGCGCACATCGGCGGCTTCATCGCCGGCCTCGCGCTCGTCAAGCTGTTCGCCGTCGGCCGCGCGCGCACGCCCGCGCGGGCGTGGCGGCGCTGAGTCGGGTTTCCGCGGCGGGCGGCCGCCTCGCCGCCCGCGCACGGCGTCAGAAGGAGGAAATGACATGGCGAGTAACGCAGAAGTGATCTCGGCGCTCAACGACCTCATCGCGACCTGCCGCGACGGGCAGGACGGATTCCAGACCGCGGCCGACGCCATCCGAAGCGGCGACCTGAAGCAACTCTTCCGCGAATACTCGCAGCAGCGGGCGCGGTTCGTCGGCGAGTTGCAGCAGGAGGTGCGCCGCCTCGGCGGCGACCCGGAAGACTCGGGCAGCGTGGCCGCCTCGCTCCACCGCGGCTGGATGGGCCTCAAGTCGGTCATCACGGGGGCCGACGACAGCGCCATCCTCGCCGAGTGCGAGCGCGGCGAGGACTCCGCGGTCGCGAACTACCGCGCCGCGCTCAACACGGACTTGCCGGCCCACGTGCGCGCGCTCGTCGAGCGGCAGTTCTCCGAAGTCAAGCAGGCGCACGACCGCGTCCGCTCGCTGGAGAAGGCCAGCGGCGCGAACGCCTGAGCAGATTTTTGATTGGCGATTTTTGATTTTTGATTGAGAGCAGGCCGCCGATTTCAATCGCAAAGGGCACGGAGGGCACACAGAGTTCACAGAGAAGAATTGGTTTTCTCGGTGGCCTCTGTGTGTTCCTCCGTGCCCTCTGTGTTGAAATGATGCCGCGCTATGCTCAACCCGCGCCGTCCGCAAGCGGGCACGGGGGGGCGCGAATCACAACGCGCACTCCGGCGGCAACACGAACATGCGGTGAGACTGGAGGGCGGGAATAGATGCCGGGTGTCAGATGCCGGTAGGAGCCCTATCTTCTACTGACACCTGACACCCGGCATCTGACATCTTCTTTTACTTCTTCTCGACGATGTCGTTCTTCTGGGTGTTGACGAAGGCGAGCAGGTCTTTCTTCTCCTGCTCCGGCACCTTGAACTTGTCGAGGGTGGCGACGAGGTGCTTGCCCGCCGCCTCCCACTCGGCCTCGGTGATGCCCAGCCCCGTGTGCGAGTCCTTCATCGTGCGCCCCGTGTAGATGCAGGGGCCGCCGGCCGCCGCGCAGAACTGGTCGAGGATGTGCTGGCGGATGCGCTTCTTCGAGTCGGTGCTGTGGCCGACGAAGAAGCGCTCGAACTGCTTGTCGGTGACGAGCCGGCCGACGAAGTCGTCCACGACGGCGGCGATGGCGTCGTAGCCGCCGAGCCGCTGGTAGAGCGTCTTCGCCTTCGCGTCTTGCGCGGAGGCCGCGCCGCCCCACGCGAGCGCCGCGAGCAGGGCGAGTGGCAGGGTCGAAAGAATCAGTCGTCGCATGTCTGTCTCCTCCGGTCGGAACGGATTTCGGCGGCGGCTAGCGCGAGGACGCCGGCGCGGGTTTACGACCTGATATACGACGACGCCGGCCGCGGCGGATTGCGCCGCCCCGCGTCCGTCCCCTAGCGTACAGAGGCCCGCCCGCCCCTGTGTGATAATCGGCCCCGTCAGTCATCCAATTTCTCCGGCCGCCGCCGCTCCCCGCGGATTAACCTTCCACCGAACAAAGGCCGTCCGTATGGAAGTCCTGATGTGGCCCTTCGTGGGCCTATTGGTCTTCGTGTCCTGGCTCGTCTTCCTCAAGTTCCGCAACGGCGAGCGCCAGGCGAGGATGCGGCAGCGGCGCGACTTAGAGCGCCGGCACAACCGCGAACTCTGGGCGCGGGTCGCCGGCGACGCCGCGCGGCTCCAGGCGCGGCGTGCGAGGAAGCCCTTCGCCGAGCCGGAAATCACCCCGGGCGAGATCAACTTCGGGGCCGGGGCCGCGCCGCGCCGCCGCGC
>JALZHT010000255.1 GCA_030860645.1 Acidobacteriota bacterium | reverse complement strand
GGTGCCGGCAGCGGCGGCCGGCACCCGCTTCGGTCAATTTCGGTCAATTGCGGCCCTCTTTCGGCGAAGGCACGCCTCAGGATGCGGCCCCGGAATTGATTTTAGCTCGACGGCCGCCCGCCACTTGACAGACCCGGCCGGACGGGTTTACCCTGCGTGCGCTTCAGTAGCTTTAGCAGGGGCCTCCCCCGCTGTCTCTCGCTCGGCAACTCACTACGTAAAGTCTTCTTTGGTCGCGTAAGCACTCCAGAGATGTGTCTGCCCCCCCGGCGAGCGACGGCGTTGACCGCCTGTTAGAGAGTCCACGACAGTCAAATTCGACGAGACGACACGCACGTCCACACCCGCCTTAGCCGACGGAGCATGACCGTTGGGAGGTGTCGGCGGTGCTTCGTGCCCGTCTGCGAGCCGCGGCTCGACAACGCGTGCACCCCCGCAGAGGGGATGCTCCGGCGCAGTCTGTAATGAAAGCCCTGTCATGGCCGCAGGTCATGAGGCGGCTTCGGCGGAATCGAGCGCCCGGCGCAGCCGGTGGTGGTGGTGGCGTGCGACTTTGATCGCACCCGACCTGACACCACCTGCGGCAAGGGCTTATCCCTACCCTGAGGATTTACATCATGATGCACACTTCTCACCGCTCATCTAACGGCAGGTTCGCTCAGCATCCGACTCCCGCCCGCGGGTCCAACGCCCGCGGGCGCGGCTTCACCGCCCGGCTCCGGCGCTGCGGCCTGTCCGTCAGGCGTAACGGCATGCGTGCCCTGAGCCTGTTCCTCATCATCTGTCTGTTATCAACGTCGGCGCCGGCCGCCCCGCGAGTCATCGCCGGGATGGCAAGCCAGTTTACGGCCGACGCGTCCTACCTGTTCCGCAACGGGCTGTGGGGCCTGCTGTCGCAGGCCGTCGGCGGCCAGGCACCCGCCAAACAGGAGAAACAGAAGGACCGCGACGCGCGTGTCAGCAAAATCGAAATCAGCCCCGGCGATGTCACCCTCCAGGTCGGCCAACGCATGATCTTCGCCGCCTCGGCCTTCGACGCCAATGGCGACGTGGTGGGGGGCGTCAAAATCAAGTGGAAGGCGAAGGAACTCGGCGGCCGTAAACAGAACAAGCGCGTCTCGGCCGCCGGCGAGTTCGTCTCCCCCGTCGAGGGCGAGTTCCTCGTGACGGCCGAGGGCGCGGGGGCGTCCGACGATGTGACGGTCAAGGTGGTGAACGAGACCGGCAGCCCGCGCCCCTACACCGGCCGGCCCAAGGAGGGCGAGCAGCCCGTCTCGGTCAAAGAGGTTTCGACGCGCGACCAGCCGCAGGAAATCTCCGCCAGCGCGAAGCGGAAGTCTACCCGGCGGTCGGGCGCGCGCTCCCGCCGCGGCGGCTTCGGCGAGGTGAGCTTCGTCAAGGCTTCGTTCGCCCCGGAGGCCGAGCCGGTGGCGGCGGCGGCCGAGCCCGTGGCCGCGGCGTCCGCCCCTTACCTCATCGCGGGCGACCAGTGGGACGACACCAACTACACGGCGGCCGACGACCCCGGCAACGTGCGCGGCGACCCGCCGGGCCAGCCGGCCGAGACGGGGGCCGGCAGCGGCAACCACCAGTTCGGCGCGCCCGTGCTCGAACTGCCCGGCCGCGGCATCGGCCTCAAGCTCAACCTCACCTACAACTCGCAGGTCTGGAGCAAGTCCGGCTCGCAGATCACCTACGACATCGACCAGGACTGGCCCGCCGCCGGCTGGTCGCTCGGCTTCGGCCGCCTCATCAAGATGGGGTCGAGCGGGAGCATGATCGTCGACGCCGACGGCACGCGCCACGGCTACACCGGCACGATGAACACGTATAGCTGGGGGAGCTACTTCACCGGCTACACCACCGACAGCACCTTCATTGACTACACCCACTCGGCCAACGCCCAGGGCGTCATCACCTACGCCTCGGCGCGCTACCCGAACGGGACCGTCGTCCAGTACGGCGCGCCGGGCCGCAACGCCGTCTACCCCACCCAGATCGTTGACGCCAACGGGAACTACATCACCATCACCTACCGCAACAACGCCGGCCCCGACATCCAGACCGTCACCGACACGCTCGGCCGCACCGTCAATTTCCACTACGACGCCTCGGGGCTGCTGACGGCCGTCACCGGCCCCGGCCTCTCCGGCGGCACGCGCACGCTCGTGCGGCTGCACTACCGCTGGCACACGCTCGGCTACTGGTTCTCGGGCCTCACCCCGCACGTCCGCAGCCAGACCGTGCCCGTCGTCGACGCCATCTACTACCCGGCGACCCGCACCGGCTTCTGGTTCGGCGACGGCGACTCCTACTCCTCCTACGGCATGATCGCCAAGGTGCAGGAGCAGCGCTCGATGGGCTTCTCGGCCGGCTCGCTCAACGAGCAGGGGTCGGTCACGCCGGGCGCGATGACGAGCCAGAAGGTCTACAACTACCCGATGAACACCTCGGGCTACCTGACCGGCCCGCCGACCTACACGTCGCAGACCGAGACGTGGGCCGGGGCGGACACGGCGCCGGCCGTGACCAGCTACTCGGTGCAGCAGAACACCAGCCCGCGCACCATCACGATCACGCAGCCCGACGGCTCGCGCAGCGTCCAGTACTCCTACAACGCCCCGAACACCTGGTACGACGGCCTCGTCTATCAGGACGAGCTTTACGACTCCGCGAACCGGCTCTGGCGCCGCTCCTCCGTCTCCTGGCAGCAGGGGGCCTACGGCTCGGTGCGCCCCGTCCGCAGCGAGACGACGGACGAGGCCGGGCAGGTGACGGCCGAGGAGTTCACCTACGGCCCGCAGTATAACCAGGTGACAGAGGTGCGCTCCTACGGCTTCGGCGGCTACCAACTGCTGCGCAAGACCGTCAACGAGTACGAGAACGGCGCGGCCTACACCGGCCGGCACATCTTCAGCCTCGTCAAGTCCATCACCGTCTACGGCAGCGACGGTTACACGCGCCTCTCCCGCACCGACTTCCAGCACGACGGCCCCGGCTCGTCGCTCAAGGCCACGCCCAGCGTCGTCATGCACGACACGACGCACGACCCCTACGCCCCGCAGTACTGGGTCGAGGAGTATTGCTACTACGACTGCTACGACTACGGCTACAACTGCTACTGGGTTTGCGAGCCGGGCTACTGGCAGACCGACTACAACCCTTCGACCGACTACCGCGGCAACATCACGCGGATCACGAAGTACGCCGACGCGGCCAACCTCGCCGGGCCGGTGGTCGAGACGCGCAGCTACGACGTGACCGGCAACCTCGTGACGGTCTCCTCGTCGTGCTGCGACGCGGCGAGCGACAACTACGGGGTCGACACGCAGTACGCCTACCCCACCTCGCGGACGCAGGGCTCCTCCGACCCGAACTCCCCGGTGCGCATCACGACCGCCACCTCCTACGACTTCAACACCGGGCTGCCGCTGACGCACACCGACGCCAACGGCCGCGTCTCCTCCACCGAGTTCAGCGCCGACTCGCTGCGGCCGACCTTCAGCCGCCTCTCGACGGGGGCCTACACGGCCTACGCCTACAACGACGACCAGACGACCGTCACCGAGACCGCCTACCACGCCGGCGGCGCGGTCGCCTCGTCCTCCGTCAAGTACTTCAACGGGCGGGGGCAGATCAACACGGAGCAGTCGCTCGCGGCCGGCGGCGCGTGGGACATCGTCTCGACGACGTACGATCAGTTCGGCCGCGTCTGGAAGCAGTCCGCGCCCTACCGCAGCGGCCAGGCCGTGCAGTGGACGGAGAACTTCTACGACGTGCTCGGGCGCGGCGTGAAGGCCGTCGGGGCCGACGGCAGCGTCGCCGAGACCTTCTTTAACGAGGCGAGCCGCCCGCCCGGGGCCTCCGCCGAGCCGGGGCTGACGAAGCGGTCGGTCGACGGCTGGGGCCGCGAGCGCTGGGAGCGCGCCGACGCCTCGGGGCGCATCGTCGAGGTGGCCGAGCCGAACCCCTCGGGGACGGGCTCCGTCGCCGCCGCCGGCGCGCTGCTCACGAATTACCGCTACGACGGGCTGGGCAACCTCGTCGAGGTCACGCAGGGCTCGCAGCAGCGCCGCTTCCGCTACGACGCGCTCGGGCGGATGACGCACCAGAAGCTGGCCGAGGCCGCCGCCACGCTCAACGACGCCGGGCAGTACGTCGGCTCCGGGCAGTGGAGCCACGTCTTCGCCTACGACGAACGTTCGAACCTCGCCTGGCAGGTGGACGCGCGCGGGGCCCGCACCACCTACACCTACAACAACGACCCGCTCAACCGCCTGCAAAACATCTCCTACAGCACGGCCGGCGTCGGCGACGCGAGCAGCCCCGTCGAGGCCGCCGCGACCATCCGCTACGAGTACGCCACCGCCGGCGACCTCTCGCGGCTCTCGCGGGTCGTCGCCGACGGCGTGAGCACGGAAGACTTCGCCTACGACATCGAGGGCCGCCCGCAGCGCAAGACGCTGACGCTCGCCAGCCGCCCCGCGTACCCGATGACCATCGAGTACACCTACAACAGTCTCGGGAAGCTGACCGACGTGCGCTACCCGAGCCAGTACGGGGCGGGCGGCGCGACCAAGTACGTCCACCAGGACTACGACGCGGCGAGCCGCCTCTCGGCCCTGAAGGTCAACGGCGTCGACTACGGCTCGCAGATCACTTACAACGCCGACAACCAGGTGACCTCGCTGCTGGTCGGCGCGCCCGGTGCCAACCAGGTGCAGGAGACCTACGGCTACAGCGACCAGACGGGGCTGATGACGAGCCAGCGCGTCGTCCGCAACGGCGCGGCGCTGCTCGACCTCAGCTACGACTACTGGGGCACGGGCACGCGGTCGGGGCGCACCGGCCAGATCAAGCGCATCACCAACAACCTTAACTCCGCCAAGACGCGCACCTTCGACTACGACGCGCTCGGCCGCCTCGTGAAGGCGACGAACGGCTCGACGTGGCAGGAGCGCTACACCTACGACCGCTACGGCAACCGCACGAGCGTCACCAGCCTGGCCGGCATCGCGGCCGCCCCTGCGGCTCAGTCCGACGCCGGCGTCCAGCTCGCCTACGGCGGCGCGGGCTACGACGTTCCCGACGGCCTGCGGCTCGACGCCGCGCGCTCCGTCTCCGACGCCGCGCCGCTCTCTCCGCTGG
>JALZHT010000016.1 GCA_030860645.1 Acidobacteriota bacterium | reverse complement strand
CGACCTGACTCTGGGGCGAGCGAATATTCGCGCCGGAGAGCGCGTGCTGCTCTGCATCGGCGCTGCCAACCGCGACCCGGAACGATACCCGGAGCCCGAAACTTTCTGCCCGAACCAGGCGCGGCCGCCGAGCATCGCGTTCGGCGCCGGCCCCCACACCTGCTGGGGTGCGTCGCTAGCCCAGTCCGAACTCCGGCTGGTGACTCAGACGCTTGTCGCGCGCGGCCGAGTCCGCCTCGCCGCCCCCCCGCGGCGCTCACCCAGTCTCGTCTTTCGCAGGTTCACGAAGGCAGAGGTTCGGCTCGACGCATAGACAAGATGAGGAACGCATCCGGCGGCACCGCGCGCAAGACAGTTGCGGGGAGGACATCAATCTCCCATCCCTCAGGGATGGCTGAAAGAATGCGAGCCAGGGGCGGGAGCCGCGGAAAGGGGAACGTCGGATCGTATGCGAAGTGCTCGGGTAGAGTTTCCCCGAGGACGGTGATGAGGGCACGACTTTCCGGGGCAGAGTGCTCGGTCAAAATTCGGGCCAGGCGATCCCAGAGGCGGCCCGGCAGGTATTCCAGCAACCCCTCGGCGATCCAGAGGGTGGGGCGGTACGGGTCGTGCGCCGCCCGCGCCAGTGCTCGCGCAAGCCCGCCCGGGATGCGCCCTCCCAGCCGCCGGCCCGGCCCGTCCCCGGGAAGAAGTTGGCGGGCGAAGTCATGGATGGCATCAGAGTCCAGTTCTATAATGGTCGCGGAGGCGGGAGGCGGCACGCGCCAGAAGCGGGTGTCGACGCCGGCCCCGAGGACGACGATTTGGTCCAGACCCGCGGCAAGAGCGGTCTCGACCTGGGCGTCCATCTGCCAGCTTCGGAGCGCCACGAGGTCGGCGAAAACTTGCGACGCGGCACTTGGAGGCCAGGGCGGGAGGGCGGCGGCGGCCTGTTCCGCGACGGGATCGGCGAATAACCTGTCCTCACGCCGGGACTCGGCCGCGCGCCACAATAGCGTCATCGCCGCGGAACGCTCGACCGGGTCTAAGTCTGACCAATCCAACATGGCCGCAGCTTACATCCAAAATGAGGGTCTATGAAGGCTGTACACATCCAACTTATCGACCTTCAAGTCTACGAGCGACTCACGCCGTTGGCCGCCGGGCTGATGGCCGCGGCCGTGCTCGACGACCCGCACCGGGCGGCGCGGTGCCGTATCGCCCTGCGGACTTGGAGCGTGTCGGCAAAGGCCGAGACGATAGTGGCCTCCATCTTAGCCGAACCCTGCGACCTTGTGGGCTTCAGCACCTACGTCTGGAATGCCCGCCTGGTAAGGCGTGTGGTGAGCCTGCTGGCTCGCGCACGGCCGAGCCTCCCCGTCCTCCTCGGCGGGCCGCAGGTCGTCCGGGGCGCGGAAGCGTGGCGCGGCGTCGCGCCCAACCTCCTCGTCGCCGACGGTGAGGGCGAACCGATCTTCGTCGAACTCGCGGGGCGACTCCTCGGCGGGGGAGAGTTACCCGAGGCGGCGGGGGTGTCGGGTTTTTGGGAAGGCGCTGCCATCGGACCGACTTCGCCCGCGGCCGCGGCCGACCTGAGTCAGATTCCTTCCCCGTTCCTTATGGGGCTGTTTCCCTCCGGGCAGTACACCCAGGCCATACTGGAAACCAACCGCGGGTGTCCCTTTGAATGCAGTTTCTGTTTTTGGGGGCTGGGGTCGAAGCGCGTCCGGAGGTTCTCGGACGCGCGCATCCGGGAAGAGTTGGACTGGATCTTTCGAGAGAACATGCTTTCGGTCTTCGTCGCGGACGCGAATTTCGGGATGTACCCCCGCGACGAAGAGATCGCGACGGCGCTCGCCGACAACCGCCGGAGGCGTGGGACGCCCTTAATGGTCTCCTTCAACTCGATGAAGAACCGTCCGGAGAGAATGGTTCGCATTGCGCAGATCGTCGGCAACGCCGGGTTGGCGACGACTCAGTCTATGGCGATCCAGTCCATGGACGAGGCCACGCTCCGCACGAGCGGGCGGGAGAGCGTTCGAACCTCCGCCTACACGGCGGCGCTCCAACAGCTCAATGCGGGCGGTCTGACGACGTACGTCGAATTGATCTGGCCGCTGCCCGGCGAGACGCTGGCGTCCTTCGCCGAGGGGATTGATGCGCTGTGCGCGATGGGGGCGCAGAGCTTCGTGGTCTACCCGTTGCTCGCGTTGCCGAACACACACATCTCCGAACGGCGGGAGTCGTTCGGGTTGACCCTCACGGCCAGCCGCGACGAGGACGCGGGTGAGTACGTCTACGTGACCGGCACGCGTGAGGTCTCCGCCGCGGAGTACCAGGAAGGACTGTGGCTGATTCTATCGCTCAACCTCCTCCACAACACTCGCGCCCTGGCGGGGACTTTCGGGCTGCTTAAACGGCGAGGGATTCGACACGTCGAAGTGCTCGCCGCCTTCGCGCGCTGGGCGAAAGAGAGTGCAGACCTTCCCCTGTTCGAGCGGCACGCGAGGGCGTCCAGGGGTGTCGAGCACGCCGCCTGGGCCTACTGGGGGTCGGTCGCCTTCGAGGCCCTCCACGCCGAGCGTGAACGGTTCGTCTCCGTCGTGGAGGCATTCTGTAGCGCGCAGCCCTGGTGGGACGACGAGGCGCGGGCCTACGTGGAGGTAGACCGGCTCTTCCTCCCGTACCTTTTTTCGAACACGCCCCTCACGGCGTGGGATGGTGCCGAGGTGCGCGTGCAAGCGCGGGCGCGATTCTTGCAGGCGCGTCTCTCGCCGCGCGCCCGCGAGATTGTCCGCGAACACCAGGGGCGCGCCGTGCCGGCCCGCATCGAACTTAATCCCTGGATGGGACAACTACCCCGCTTCGACAATCAGTCCGAGACCGCCGCCTATGACTACGCGTACGGCCAGCTTCAGCGTATCGCTCGCCTCGCCCCGCGACTGGTCGGAGGGCCAAAAGAGCCTTGAACGGCGAACGCTTTAGTGACATTATGGCGCGGTCATCCTGGGCGACGATAACAATGACCTCTCAAGCCCCTACAAGAGTCTGAAGTCGCGCAGCCACGAGGCTCCGGCAGGCTTCCTTTACTCCGCGTGCGAATCTCCCTTTAGGAGGGCGTGTGGGCGAAAACGGGAGCAGATTGGTTTTGACGCCAACGCAGGCTCGGCTGCTCCAAGAGCGCGCGGGCGGTGCGGGCCCCCGACCGCTCGTCGTGGCGTTGGAGTTAGACGGGGCCGTGGACGGAGACCGTTTAGATGCGGCCTGGCGGGAACTCCAACGGCGACACCCGTTCCTCCGCCTTCGGTTAACGTCACGAGGCCCCGTGGCATCAGAGCAGGTGCGTCCCCTCGTGCGGGGCGACCTCCCCGGGGCGCGCGCGAGTTTCCAGGCCGACGCCGCGCAGATTCTCGCGATGGCCGCCCGACCGCGAGACCTCTCGATGGAGGGGCCGGCCGAAGCAGTGTGGCTCCGCACCGGCCCCGAGGCCGGCCTGCTCATTTGCAGCGTCGATCACGTGGCAAGCGACGGGTGGGCCTTCGGTCTGCTTGCCAGCGAATGGAGCGCCCTCTACGCCGGCCAGAGCCTCGCCCCCTCGCCCGACCCGGTCCCCATTCTTGAGAAGTACGGCGACCCGGATCGCACCAAATCCTACGCCGAGGCCGTCCGCAGTTTGGTTGAGGAGTTCGACGGCGCCCGGCCTTTTCCCCTCCCCCATTCCCGAGCCGGATGGGCTTTCCAGCAGGTCGATCTCCCGCTAGACGTGGTTAAGGAAGCCCGGACGCGGGCCGCGAAGGAGCGGTCAACGGCCTTCGCGTTCGGGCTGGCCGCCCTCGGGCGGGCCCTGTGGATGGAGCACGGGAGCGAGGACCTTGTAGTCTCGACGCACGTGGCGAATCGGTCGGTTCCGCAGAGCCAGCACATTGTCTGCGCGGCCTACAACACCGTCCCGATGCGGCTCTCCGGGCAGAACACGGACGAGCTTCGCTCCTGGGCCGGGTCGGCCAAGCAGGCCATCCTACAGGCTCTCAAGCGGCAGCACGTCCCGTTCTCGGTCGCGCGGCAGACCCTCTCGGACAGGATCGCCCCTGAAGCCCTCTTGCGAGTCATGATCAATTTCGACGAGCACCCTTTCCTCGGCTTCGCACTCCCCGGCGTTGAAATGCGCGAGGCTGTCCTCGTGGATCAGGCGCGGCTCGGGGCGGGGCTGAATGCCCCGCTGTTTTCGACCTCGACGAGACCCTGGCCGGCCGGCATCACGGTCTCATTCCGCGAAACCTGGGATTGCTTGCAACTCTACGTACACTACGGGGACGAGCTGGGTCATCGCGCAGCGACGATGTTGCTCGGCCGAGTTACCGAAGGGATCGCCTTGCTAACCACCTCAGACTAGGGAGAAAACTAATGGCTGAATCAAATGCTCTTCACATCGCCCGGGCCCTTCTGCAACTCGCCGAGAGCATAGCTCCCGGCGTCCGAGGGGGTGCCCCGGCCGAAGCTGCCGCACGACCGACGAGAAACGTTGACGATGCCGGCACTTTGGCTGACGTCATTGCCCGCGCCCTGCAAGGGAGGGAGAACCCTCCCGGCGGCGGCGGGCGGGCCGCTTCAATCGGCGACGTGCTCGGGAGTCGCACTGGGGCCACGGCGCGGCCGGGACGCGATCCCGAGGGTATCGCGGCCTTGATCCGTGCGCTGTGCCCGCCCACGGCGCCGACCACCAACGCGGACGACGTGGCGGCGCTGGTGCGCGCGCTCTGCCCCATCGAGCCGGGTGCGACGAACCTGTCCGAGGTCGCCGCGTTGATTCAGGCGCTCTCGCCGGCCACGGGGCCTGCGGGCCGCGCCGGCACGGAGGCGCTGATTCGCGCGCTCTCGCCGGCACAGCCCGGGGCACAAATTTCGGCCATGGCGGACGCGTTCGCCCGGCCCGATCTCGCGAGGATTCTCCAAGCCCTGGCCCCGGGCGAGGAGCAGCTACGCTCCGCGCTAGAAGCGGTTACGCAGACGGAAGGGCGGGGTTCTGTAGCGTCATTACTGCCCGACCCGGTGCCCAGACAACTCCAGGCGATCCAAGTCCTCCGCGTGCTCTCGCCGGTGGCGGCGTTCCCGAGAACTAGCATCAAAGAAGCGGTCGGGCTTCTTCATTCGCTATCCCCTGCGGGGGATCGGCCGGCCGCCGAAGTGGCGAGCGTGATTGCCGCCCTCTCGCCGGCCGCAGATAAAACAGTTTCCAGCCCGGACGACGCGGTGAACTTTATTAGCGGGTTGTGCCCGGCCGGGAACCTCCCGGCGGCCGACGTGGCGGAGTTCGTTCGCGCACTCTCGCCCGCCGCTGATCTGGAGGCGACGGAAACGAGCAACGTCGCGGAGTTGATCCGCGCTCTGTGTCCGGCCGGGAGCGAGCCGACCGAGGTGGCCGCGCTGATTCGGGCGCTGTCTCCGGCCGACGATCCAAGCTCCAGAGTGACCGAGATTGCGGAGCTGATTCGCCAGCTCTCACCCGCGGACATCACACCGTTAGATGTGCTCCGCACACTCTCGCCCGCCTCTAGCGAGTGAGTGGTATGCCCTCCGCCGCCGACCATGTCGCTTCGGTTCTTGCGGAGCGAAAGGTGCGTTTTGTCTCGACCGTCCCCGGTGGAATGATCGCCCCCCTGCTCGACGCCCTCCACCGGGACGGCCGGGTCCCTCTCATCACCTTCGGCCACGAGCAGGCGGCAGCCTTCGCGGTCGACGCCGTCGCGCGCTTAGGCGGGGCGCCCGCCGTCGCCCTTGCCACACTCGGCCCGGGGGCCGTCAACCTCCTCAATGGCATCGCCGGGGCCTGGCTCGATTCGGTCCCGGCGGTTTTTTTGGTGGGACAGATCCAGTCGTACCTCCAAAAAGGCAATCAAGCTCTCCGGCAGCGAGGCTTTCAGGAGGTAGATTTCGCCCAGATGGTTCGTCCCGTGTGTCGCGCCTTTTGGAAGGTTCAAGACCCCGCCGAAGCGGGGCCGGCAGTTGATCTCGCCTTCGACCTCTGCCGAAAGGGGCGCGCGGGGCCGGTCATCGTAGAAATCCCCTTCGACATCCAGGCGGCTCCGGCGGCGGAAACCCGCGCGTCCGCGCCGGTGTGGATTCACCCTCTCTCCGTGGAGTCGGTCCCACCCGTGGACGCCCGCCAACTCGACGAACTGGCCGAGGCGCTGCTTTCCGCAGAGCGCCCGGTGTTGGTCGCGGGGGCCGGGGTTCGCCGGGCCGACGCCGTCGCCGCCCTCACCGACGTGGCGAATCGTCTCGGGGCGCCCGTTTGCTTTACGCTGCACGCCTTAGACCTGCTTCCGACCGACGACCCTCTCAACGCGGGAATGATCGGGCCGTACGGGCACCGGCGGGCGAACCGCCTCGTCATGGAGGCCGATACCGTGCTCGTTCTCGGCGCGCGCCTCGACCACGGACAGACGGGCGCGGACACCGTGAGTTTTTGCCGCGGGCGGACGGTGATACGCGTCGACGTAGACCCCGGCGAGGCGCACCGTCTACCGCGCGTTCGAACTATCATCGGAGACGTTGCAGAGACCCTGCGCGGCTTGCAAGTCCGCATCGGGGACTCGCCGCGCGCCGGCTGGCTCCCCCGCGTCGCGGAACTCCGCCAGGAACACCCTGTGGAAATTGAACTCAACGGCGTCGAGGGGTTGAACCCGCACGAGGTCGTGAGCCGGGTCGTGGAACTCTTTCCGACGCCCGGCGTCATCGTTGTAGACCTCGGTCAGCACACCTGGTGGGCGAGCCAGGCCGCGCGCCTGCGGCAAGGACAACGCTTCATCGCGGCGACCGGACTCGGTTGCATGGGCTACTCCCTCGGGGCCGGTTTGGGCGTTGCGCTCTCCGGGTTGCCCACTCTCGTCGTGGTCGGCGACGGCGCCGCGTTGATGAACCTGCAAGAGCTGGAGACCATCCGGCGTAACGAATGCGACATGCTGATTCTGGTCTTGGACAACGCCGCGCACGGCATGGTGAGGGAATTCCAGGAGAAGGCGTTTGAGGGGCGGACTCCGGCTTCGGAGTTGGGCTACTCGGCGCCGCCTTTCGCGGCCATCGCCCGAGCGTGGGGCGTGCCGTCGCGCGAAATCAAACAGGCCGGCGAGTTGGGGTCGGCGTTAGAGTGGGCGACGACATTCTCGGGGCCGAGGCTCCTGCACGTCCACATCCGGACGGATGCCCCGGTGCGACCAAGCATCCCTTACGGGGGTTCGCTGCGCCAAATGCTTCCGCCGATTAGCTCCCCTTCAGAGTAGAAAGGCGCTTCCAAACGGTGATGCCAGTTGTGACGGTCGGCGAAAGCTTTCGGCCGTCTCATCGGGGAGGGGCTGCGTCCGAGCTTTGAAGGCCGCTTGTGCCTGCCCGTATGTTTCCGCGCTCACGAATCCGTCAGTTATAATCAGTCGGGGAAATTATTCAGTCGTCCGCGATACAAAACAGGGGAGACGAAATGCGAAGACCGCAGTTGGCCGAGTTCATGCGGCGGATGGAGCCGAACTCCGTCGCCGTCCTGCCGGGCGCGCGCGAGGCGACGCGCTCGAACGACACCGAGTACCGCTTCCGCCAGGACTCGGACTTCTACTACCTGACCGGCTTCCGCGAGCCCGACGCCGTCGCCGTCGTCGCGCCCTCGCGGGCCGAGCGCTTCACGCTCTTCGTCCGCCCGCGCGACCCGGAGAAGGAGGTCTGGACGGGGCGGCGCGCCGGCGTCGAGGGCGCGAAGGAGGAGTTCGGCGCCGACGCCGCCTTCCCCGCCGAGGAGTTCGAGGGGAGGCTGGCCGACCTGCTGGGCGGCGCGCGCACCCTCTACTACCGGCTCGGGGCGGGCCGCCCCGACCTCGACGGGGTCGTCATCGGCCAGCTCTCGCGGATGCGCGCGATGGGGCGCAAGGGCGTCCAGCCGCCGCACACCCTCGTCGACCCCGGCGCGATCCTCCACGAGATGCGCCTCTTCAAGACCGACGAGGAAATAGAACTCATGCAGCGCGCCGCCGACATCGCCGCCGAGGCGCACCGCGAGGCCATGCGCGCGGCGCGGCCCGGCATGAAGGAGTACGAGATTGAAGCCCTCATCGAATACATCTTTCGCAAGAACGGCGCGCTCGCCCCGGCCTACGGCTCCATCGTCGGCGCTGGCCCGAACGCCACCATCCTCCATTACACCTCGAACGACGCCGAGTTCCGCGACGGCGACCTGGTTTTGATTGACGCCGGGGCGGAGTACGAGGGCTACGCCTCGGACATCACACGCACCTTCCCCGCCTCGGGCCGCTTCACCGCGGCGCAGCGCGACCTCTACGGGCTCGTCCTGGCGTGCCAGGAGGAGTGCGTGCGGATGGTCGCGCCCGGGGTGACGATGGACGAGCTGCACCGGCACTCGGTCGAAGTCCTGACCGAGGGGATGGTGCGGCTGGGCCTGCTGGAGGGCGACGTGAAGAAGCTGATCGAGGAGGGGGCTTACAAGAAGTTCTACACGCACCGGCTCGGCCACTACCTCGGGATGGACGTGCACGACGTGGGCCTCTACGAGCGGGACGGTCAGCCGCGGCCGGTCGAGGCGGGGATGGTGATGACGGTCGAGCCGGGCCTCTACATCCCGGAGTCGGCGGAGGGTGTGCCCGGCGAGTACCGCGGCGTCGGCGTGCGGATCGAGGACGACGTGCTCGTCACGGCCGACGGCCACCGCGTGCTGACGGGCGCAGCGCCCAAGCAGATCGAAGAGATCGAGGCCCTGATGGCGCGCTGAGGGAGATGTCAGGAAGACGCTTGAGGACTCTCCCAACGCCAGCATCGAACCTCCGGATCAGTTCCATATACCGCTAACGCCGCCAGGTAGCCGAGGCCCACGGGCAGCGCCACCAGTGTCCAGCGGCTCGCCGAACCCCACTTACAAACGCCAAGCTCCCGAGGGGCCGCGCGAGAGGCCCGAGTTCCTGTTCGATAGAACGGACGCGCTCAACCTCCCCTGAAATTCTCGCCACACTATGGGTCGAGAGATTTCTCTTGACACAGTTGGGGTATTTAATTATTAAGAAGGCCGCTTCAAGTCTACTGCGAAGCCGAGCGTCGGCGAGTTTTCCGTTTTGACTTCACCCAAACTTAAACACAGGAGACTACGATGCCAACTCTCAAGAAAGCTTCCGGCACCAAATCCGCCCGGCCCGGTAAAGGCAGCACCAAGTCAACCAAAAGCGCGGTCAGGAACGGCCCCGTTCCTCCATACGGGGTCGCAATAAGAGAGGCTATCGCGCGCGGCGACATCCAGCAGATGCGCAAACTCGCTGTCAGCACACGCAAGTGGCTGAGGGACGTTCAAACAGCACTCAACAGGTTAGAGAAAGCCATCGGCGGCAAGGGCGGCAGGTCGTGACTTAGGCCGGGGCGAAGCCCCGTGGCAGCCAGGTCGGACAAAAGAAAGAGGGGAAAATGCCCGCACGTAAGACGACGAAAAAAGCGCCGGGTAAAGCCGCGTCGAGGACACACGTCAGTTCGGGGCAGATGATCCCGTACGGGCCGGCCATCCGGGATGCGGTCGCCCGCGGCGACATCCAGGAGATGCGTAAGGTCGCGGTCGCCGCGCGGAAGTGGATCAAAGATGTCCAGACCGCCCTCGCCGCGCTGGAGAGAAGCATCCAGAGGCTGGGGGCACGCGGGTAGTCGAACCATGAACGAGCCCGCGCGGTATCTCTCGCTCGCGGATCGCGCCGCACTCACGCCGGTGCACGTGGTCTGGGAGATTACCCTGGCCTGCGATCTCAAGTGCCAACACTGCGGGTCGCGCGCCGGCAGACGCCGCCCCCGGGAACTCTCGACGGACGAGTGTCTGGACCTCGTCCGCCAGTTCGCTCGCCTGGGGACGCGTGAAGTTACGCTCATCGGCGGAGAGGCGTACCTGCGCCGCGACTGGCTGGTGATCGTCCGTGAAATCCGCGCGCAGGGGATGGACTGCACCCTCCAGTCGGGGGGGCTTCACCTGACCGAAGAGCGCATACGGCAGGCGGCCGAGGCGGGGCTCCAGGCCGCCGGAATCTCTATAGACGGGTTGGGGGAAGCGCACGACCGCTTGAGGGGGGTGAGGGGGTCTTTCGATGCCGCCCTTAAGGCGCTGCGGCTGGTGAGCCGGTACGGTCTTACGGCCAGCGTCAACACGCAGATCACCTCGCTCACCATCCCGCAACTCCGCGAGATGATGAACCTCTTCATCGAGTCCGGCGCTAAAAATTGGCAGATTCAACTGACGGTCGCCATGGGCCGCGCCGCGGATCACCCGGAACTGTTGTTGCAGCCCTACGAGCTGCTCGACTTGATGCCGCTGCTCGCCGAACTCTACCAGGAGGGTATTGACCGCGGGCTGCTGATGCAGCCCGGGAACAACATCGGCTACTTCGGCCCTTACGAGCATCTGTGGCGCGGCAGCGGCGACGACCGCGTCCACTGGACTGGCTGTAACGCCGGTCGTAACACCGTCGGGGTCGAAGCCGACGGGACGATCAAAGGCTGCCCCTCCCTGCCCACCTCGCCCTACGCCGGGGGGAACATCCGCGACCTGAAGCTGAAAAACATCCTGCGTGAGACCGAGGAGTTGAACTTTACGCGGACGCGGACGGCGGACGATCTGTGGGGGTTCTGCCGCGGCTGTTACTACGCTGACGTGTGCAGAGGGGGCTGCACTTGGACAGCTCACTCACTGCTCGGCCGGCCGGGCAACAACCCCTACTGCCACCACCGCGCTCTTGAGTTGTCGCGGCGCGGCTTGCGAGAACGGGTCGTGCAGATCGAGCGCGCGCCGGGGAACCCCTTTGACCACGGCCGCTTCGCGCTAATACTCGAAACGCTCGACGGGCGGCCCCTGCCCCCGCCGCAGGAGCACTCGTCCGGTCAAGGGGAGGCGGCGACCGCGCCAGTCAATGACGGCCTCACGGGGTTAACTTTCCTTCCGGGCAACGCACTGGTGCAGATACGTCCCGCGAGAAAGCCGCGCGGCCGGCGGCCGGTGGCCGAGGCGTGGCGGGCGCAACCGGAGCACCTCATCCTTTGCCACGGCTGCAAACGTCACGTCAGGCCCGACGCCGCAGTCTGCCCGCACTGCGGGGGAGATACCGAGGCTTTAGCGAAGGCTTATGAGAAGAGGCTTCGCGAAGCGCAGAGGGCTTACCGGCAGCTACTAAAACTGCTCGAACCGAATTAGTCACGCGCCGCGTCAACTCACCGCAACTTCCTTGCAGCATCTCCGGCTCACGGAGTCAAACTTTCACCGCTACGCATCCCGGTGCACCGCCTCCGCCGAGAAAGCCGGCAGGCAGACGGCCACGTACTCGGCACCTCCCTCCTCGGGGGTGCTGTACTGCACCCACTCCCCGCGGCGGGCGATGACGGCCTGCCCGGCTCTCACGTCGAGCACGTCCGAACGGGTCTTCACCCTCAGCAGGCCCCGCAGGACGACCGTGTACTCGTCAAACTCCGGCGTCTGCCCCGGCTCCTCCCAGCCGCCCGGGCTTCTCATCCGCGCGATGCTCACCGCCGCCGTGTCGGTATTCACACGTCCGACATACTCCTCGATCACCTTCGGCCTGTTCCCTGCCGCCTGAATGACGGACGGGGTAGTGATAAGTGTGGGCATAAACGAACCTCCTCGACTTACTGGCTCGGCGCGACCCCGCGGCTCCACGCCTCGCCTCGGCGCTACTTGACTCCGACGACCATCGAATCCGACCCGGCCAGGTGCTCCACGCGCGTCTCGCGGAAGCCGACCTCCCTCATCCACGACTGACAATCCGCGCCGGTGTAGTCGAACCCGCCCGGCGTCTCGATCAGCATGTTGAGGCTCATCAGCAGCCCGAGCGTGTTCTCCCGCCGGCCGTCGTCAATGAGCGCCTCGTAGACCAGCAACGCCCCGCCCTCCGGGAGCGCGTCGTAGGCTTTCTTGAGCAGCACGCGCTTCTCTTCGAGATCCCAGTCGTGCAGGATGTGTCCCATCACCAGCACGTCTGCCGAAGGCAGCCGGTCGTTGAAGAAGTCGCCGGGGTAGAAGCGCAGCCGGTCGGCGAGGCCGTGCCTGCGGACGTACTTCTCGAACACCGGGCCGACCGACGGCAGGTCGAAATTCCCGCCCGTCAGGTGCGTGTGCGCCAGCGCGACCTCGACCGGCAGACCGCCCTGCGCGCCGCCGACATCAACGAAGGTTCTGTACCGTCGCCACGGGAACTTCTGCGCGATGGCGCGGGCCGCGCCGAGGCTGAGGCCGGTCATGGCGCTCAGGAACCCTTCGAGCCGCGCCGGGTCGGCGTACAAAGCCTTGAAGAAATTACCGCCGCTCCTGGCCTCGTTCTGCGGCCGCCCGGTCTTCAACGCCTCGGTCAGCGAGCCCCAGAAGGGGTACAGGCGCGCGTTCGCCATCTCCAGCATGCCGCCGATGTAGGCGGGCTTGGCCCGGTCGAGGAACATGTCGGCCTGGGGCGCGTTGGCGTAGAGGCCCTCGGCATCGCGTTCCAGCATCCGTAGCGAGACGAGCGCGTCGAGGAAGTCGCGCAGGGCGCGCGGGTGAAGGCCGAGGCGGTCGCCGAGCGTCCCAGCGTCAAGGGGGCCTCCGGCCAGTTCGGTGAAGAGGCCGAGTTCGACGGCGCTCAGCAAAGTCTTCGAGCCCCAGAAGCCGAGGCCGAGCTGCATAATCCGGTCGGGGGTAACGGAAGAAATCATTGTCATATCTCCTTATTCACACCGCCCGCCGTTCGGCGGCGTCCTCGGCCGGCAGGGCCGCGCGCCGTGAGTGTTCCACGCGCCGGCAAATGCCGCGATGTTCGCCCGGGCGGCTTCCGTGTCTTTAACCTTCTCCTCCGCGCTTCATTCAACGCTTAAGTCCGTCGCACACGTCCGGGGACGTGCGGGAGTTTCCACCACAGACCCTCCGCACACTTAACGCGCAAAGGCCACCCGTTTCGGGTCAGCCCCATAAATTCCTTCGCTCACCTTTCCCGCGGCGGCGAGCGCGGCGCGTTCCACGTCGGGGCGGGCGGGGCGGACGCGACGGGGCTGCGACGAAGGCGGGGGTTGCGGCTCGCGGCCGGGCGGCACACGTCGGGGGTGGCGGCCGACACGAACGCCTCGAACGGCGCGGCGTGCGACCTCGACTACTTCGACTTCGCGCGGGAGTCGGAGGGGGGCGGGAGTTCCGCGGAGCGCGGGTGCTTAGAACCGTCGTGCTTGCTGACTAACTCGCAGTTTTCCGAACCCTTAATATGGTTTCAATTTTTCCATGTCCGCGCCGGATGCGGGTTTCAGGCTCACCGCCGCGCCGCCGCCGCTCGCCAGGACGATTTTCAGTCTGGTTTGGTCGTTCACCAGGAAGTTCCGGATTTGGTACGCCATCGGATTACTTTCCCAGTGGGCGTCGGCGGCGTCGGTGTAGAGGGTAGCCACATACCAGCGTTTTGGGGTGAGATAGCTCAAGGGGATGTCCGAGGTGCGCGGGCGCTCATCCGTGATCGCCCCGACGTACCATTCGTCTCTGTTTTTAGCCTTGCGCGCGATTGTGAGGTGGTCGCCCGGCTCCGCCTCCAAGACCCGTGTGTCGTCCCAGTCAACCGCCACATCTTTAATAAACTGGAACGCATCGGTAAACCGCTCGTAGTTTTCCGGCAAATCCGCCGCCATCTGAAGGGGGCTGTACATGGTGACGTACAAAGCCAACTGTTTGGCTAAGGTGGTGTGCACCTGCTCCCTCTTGCCCGGCTGGTAGTGGTCGAGTTTGATCTGGAAAATCCCCGGCGTGTAATCCATCGGCCCGCCCATCAGGCGGGTGAAGGGTAGAATGGTTTCGTGTTCGGGGGGGTTGCCCGCGCTCCACGCGTTGAACTCATTGCCCCGGGCCGCTTCACAGGCGAGCCAGTTCGGGTAAGTGCGGTGCAGCCCCGTCGGGCGCACCGGCTCGTGGGCGTTCAGCATGATTTTGTGTCGGGCCGTTTGCTCCGCCACTCTCACGTAGTGATTGACCATCCACTGGCCGTCGTGATGTTCGCCGCGCGGGATGATTCTGCCCACGTAGCCCGTTTTCACCGTGTCGTACCCGTGTTGCTTCATGAAGCGGTAGGCTTCGCCCATCCTGCGCTCGTAATTCGTCACGGAGGCCGAAGTCTCGTGGTGCATGATGAGCTTCACCCTCTTTCCGGACGCATACTTTTGTAGTTCGGCCACGTCGAAGTCCGGGTAGGGGGTCACGAAGTCAAACACCTCTTCCTTCCAGTTGCCGAACCAGTCCTCCCAGCCGACGTTCCAACCCTCCACCAGCACGCCGTCGAAGCCGTGCCTGGAGGCAAAATCTATGTACCGCTTCGTGTTTGCGGTGGTGGCGCCGTGCTTGCCGTTGGGTTTGAGGCTCGCCCAGTCGGTGTCGGCTAATTTGATGTTGCCCACGTCGGCATAATTCCACGTAGATTTGCCGACGTGCATCTCCCACCAGATGCCTACATACTTTTGGGGCCTGATCCAGCTCGCGTCTCGGATTTGAGAAGGTTCGTTCAAATTCAGGATGAGCTTCGAGGCCAGGATGTCCGCCGCCTGATCGCTCACCACAATCGTGCGCCAGGGAGTCTGAGCCGGGGCTTGCAGGTACGCCGCGCTGCCGGTCGCGTCCGGGACTAGATGGGAAGACAGGCCGAACGTCTGCCTGTCCACCGTCAAATTCATGGCCGGGTAATTGACCAGGGCCGCCTCGTGGATGTTGATGTACAGCCCGTCAGAAGTCTTCATCATCAGGGGCGTCTGGACGGCGTTGGCGGCGATGACCCACCTGAAGGCGATCTCCTGCGCCGCCTTGCCCTTCGTGGCGTCCACCTCGCTGAGTTTGGTGGTCGAGTAGGCGTATTCGTTGGTGTCGTAATCGCCCGGAATCCAGAAGGTCTTGTGGTCGCCGGTGAGGTTGAACTCGGTCTTCTCGCCCGACACGATGAAATACTTCAAGTCGTTCTGCTCGGGGAACTCGTAGCGGAATCCCAGACCGTCGTTGAAGAGGCGGAACCTGATGATGATTCTCCGGCCGCCCGCGGACGCCTGCTGGAGCGTGACCGCCAGTTCCCTGTAATGATTGCGGATCCGCCTCACCTCCCCCCAGACCGGCTCCCAGGTCTCGTCTTTCTGCGTCGTGTCCGCTTTGGCGATGGTGAAACCCTTAGTCAAGGCGGGCAGGTCTTTCAACTCGACGCCGAGCCTGCTTTGTCGGACGACCGGCTTCCCCCCGAATGAAAGTTGGTAGGCGGGTTCGCCGTCGCCGGCCAGGCCGAAGGACAGCGACAGCTTCCCGTCGGGAGACTGGATATTCTGCGCCGAGGCGGTGAGGCTCAAAAGCCAGACGGAGAGGATGAGCAGCCCTTTTCTCAATGGTCTTTGCTCCTTATGATGTCCGGGTGTCGCTTGAGCGCGACAGCTATATCAAATTTTGAAAACCTGTCAAGCGGAATCATTTGACGCGCCTTCGCGCGGCGACCGTCACGTTTGAAGAATTCGATTTAGAAAATGTAATATCGTGCAGAACCGGCATCCCGGCAAGCTCTACGCAGGGAAGTCGGGCCGCCCCTCGGATGTAGATGCTCCCGTGACTAATCGCTACCTTCAAGGACTCCGCGACCGGAGCGCCGTGCTGGCGCTCCTGTGCCTCGTGTTGGCGAGCGCGCAGCCTGCCGGCGCGCAGGCGGTGAGCGGCGTCCCGGAAATTAAATTCGTCAACGTCGCGGCGCGGGCGGGCGTCACCGCGAAGACCGTCTACGGGGACGAGTCGAAAAACAAGTATCTCTTAGAGACGACGGGCAGCGGCGCGGCTTTTTTCGACTATGACAACGACGGGTGGCAGGACATCTTCCTCGTCAACGGGACGCGCCTCGACCCTCCCCGGGACGAGCCGCCGCCGACCAACCGCCTCTACCGCAACAGAGGCGACGGCACTTTCCAGGACGTGACGGCGAAGGCCGGTCTGGTGCGCACGGGCTGGGGGCAGAGCGCGTGCGTCGGCGACTACGACAACGACGGGCACAGCGATCTTTTCGTCAGCGCCTACGGGCAGAACGCGCTCTACCATAACAACGGCGACGGCACCTTCACGGAGGTCGCCGCGCGCGCCGGGGTCGCCAACAACCGCACCCGCTGGGCTTCGGGCAGCGCCTTCCTCGACTACGACCGCGACGGCCGCCTCGACCTCTTCGTCGCCAGCTACATCAACCTCGACCTCAAGACCGCCCCGCTCCCCGAGACAGGCCCCTGCCTCTACAAAGGTCTGATGGTGGCCTGCGGCCCGCCGGGGCTGGCGGGCGGGGTCAACGCGCTCTACCGCAACAACGGCGACGGCACCTTCGCCGACGTTTCGGAGAAGTCCGGCGTCACGAAGGCGAACGGCACCTACGGCCTCGGCGTGCTGGTCGCCGACTTCGACAACGACGGCTGGCCCGACGTTTACGTGGCGAACGATTCGGCCCCCGCCGCCCTCTACCACAACAACCGCGACGGGACTTTCACCGACATCGGCATCGAGGCGGGCGCCGCCTTCAGCATAGACGGCAAGCCGCAGGCCGGGATGGGCGTCGCCGCCGGCGACTACGACCGCGACGGCTGGCTCGACATCGTCAAGACCAACTTCGCGGGCGACACCTCGACGCTCTACCGCAACGTCGGCCGCGGCGAGTTCGACGACGTGACGTTCCCGGCCGGCCTCGGCGTCAACACGCGCTGGCTCGGCTGGGGCTGCGGCTTCGTGGACGTGGACAACGACGGGTGGCCCGACATCTTCCTCGTCAACGGCCACGTCTACCCGGAGGTCGCGCGGCTCGCCGCCGAGGCCGGGTACGCGCAGCGCAAGGTGCTCTACCGCAACGCGGGCAACGGCCGCTTCCTCGACATCTCGGAGAAGGTCGGCGGGGCCGTGACCGACCCGACGCCCGCGCGCGGCTGCGCCTTCGGCGACTACGACAACGACGGCGACGTAGACATCCTCATCAACCCGGTCAACGCCTACCCCGAACTGCTCCGCGCCGAGCCGGGCACGAAGAACAACTGGCTCACCATCAAACTCGTCGGCACGAAGTCGAACCGCGACGGCATCGGCGCGCGAGTCCGCGTCGTGACGGCGGACGCCGCCCAGATTGACGAAGTGCGCAGCGGCGGCAGCTACTACTCGCAGAACGACCTGCGCGTCCACTTCGGCGTCGGGGAGCATCGGAAGGTCAAGGCGGTCGAAATCCGCTGGCCGAGCGGGCAGACGGACGCGCTCGGCGAGACGGCCGTCAACCAGTTCATCACCGTCAAGGAAGGCAGCACGAAGGCTCCCGCCGCGAAGTGAGCGCGAGCCGCGGCGAGGCCCGGGCGTCTGACGGACGGGCCAGACGCACTCCCGGCCCGGCATTGGTTATTCTTATGAACCACACGTCGTCGGCTCTGAGATTAGAGCAATTTCCGATTGAACGTCGGGCGCGCCTCATCACTGGAGGGGCGGGGCTGGTCCCTGCCCGCCCGAGATTCATCGGCTTCGGCGTCGGGTCTTCACGCCGCCCGGGCGGGCAGGGACCAGCCCCGCCCCTCCAGACCCGTTCGACGCCCCGCGCCCATTTGAAAACCGCTCGAATGGCGTGCTGGCTCGCGCTCGCGCTTCTGCTTTCGTCAGGCACGGCCCGCGGGCAGCAGACGCAGGCCGCACGTCATTACGAGAAGGGGGTCGAGTTATTAAAGGCCCGGCAGGTGGACGCCGCCGTCGAGGAACTGCGCGAAGCTGTCAGGCTCGACCCCGAAAGCGCCGAGGCGCACTCTTATCTGGGCTACGCCCTCGGCGCGAAAGGGCTGTTGCAGGAGTCCGTCAGAGAATTTGAGGCGGCCGTCAGACTCAAGCCGGATTTCGCCGAAGGGCATTACTACCTCGGCGCGGCGCGTTGGTTCGCGGGCGACGCGCCGGGCGCAGTCAGGGCTTTGACCACGGCGGCGAAAATGATGCCCGGCCACGCCGACGCGCGTTACTACCTGGGGCTGGCGCTACAGAAGAGCGGCGACCTCCGGGGGGCGATTGTTGAGTTGGGGGAGGCGGTGAAGCTTTCGCCGGCGACGGCCGAGGCGCGCCACGCGCTGGGGCGGGCCTTGCAGCAGGACGAGGACTTGGACGGGGCGGTCGAGGCGTTCCGCGAGGCCGTCAGGCTCAGGCCGGATTTCGTTCAGGCGCGCAACGACCTGGGGCTGGCGCTCGTGCAGAAGCGCGACCCCGAAGGGGCCATCGCCGAGTTCAGCGCCGCACTCCGCCTTGAGCCGGCGAACACGGTCTCGCTCCACAACCTCGGCCTGGCCCTCATCCAGAAGGGGGACTTCGCGGGCGCGGTCGCGCAGTACCGGAAACTGCTGGGTCTCGCGCCCGAGGACGCCGAGGCCCATTACAACCTGGCGCTGGCGCTGAAAGGCAAGGACGAGTTGGACGAGGCCGTCGCCGAGTTGCGCCACGCCCTCCGGCTTCAGCCCTCCATGCCCGAAGCGAACTACACGCTCGGCGTCATCCTCTTGCAGCAGTCGAAACTCGCGGAGGCCGCGTCGGCGTTCAGGGCGGCCGTCGCCGCCAAACGGGATTACGCCGAGGCGCACTACGCGCTCGGCACCGTCTTGCAGCAGCAGGGCGACGCTGCCGGGGCCGTCGCCGCCTTCCGCGAGGCCCTCCGCTACGCGCCCGACGCGCCCGAGATTCATAACACGCTCGGGGCCGCGCTCCGTCAAACGGGCGAGGCCGAGGCCGCGCGCCGCGAGTTCCAGGAGGCGGCGCGCCTCAACAAGCTCAAGTCGGACAGGCAGGCCGCCGTCTTCGCGCTGAACACCGGCCTCGCGCGGCTCAAGGAGGGCGACGCGGACGCGGCCGTCGAGCGACTTGAGGCCGCGACCAGACTCGACCCGACGAGCGCGCAGGCGTTCTATCATCTGGCGCGGGCCTATCAGCAGAAAGGGCGGAAGGCGGCCGCCCTCGACGCGTATCAGAGAGCCAAACAACTCGACCCCCGCGTCAAGCCCCTACCTCAGAACTAAAGGGGTGTTCAATTGAACGTGAGGCGTGCGTGATACTGTAGGGGCAGGGACAAGCCCTGCCCCTACAGTTCAGGCGTACGTGGCGCACCCGTTGGAAAACCGCTCTGAGCGACCACACTCTACCTCGAAACGCCGCCGCCTTCCCTGATCGTGATGATGCGGTTGGCCGGGATGTCTCTCACAGTTTCCGACTGGCCGTTCGGCCAGCGAATTTCTATCTGATCCACCTTCCGGCTCGCCCCCAAGCCGAAATGCAGTCGCAGGTCGTTGTGCGAGTAGTAGCTCGACTGGCTGGTGACTTCTCTGGCCTGCAAGGACGAACCGGCCTTCACGAGCACGCGCGCGCCGACGGCGCTCCGGTTGGATTTCGTGCCGACGAGCTTGACGGCGAGCCAGTTGTTGGCCCCGTGCCGGCCCGGCCGGTTGTACTCGTTGCGCAGCAGCGACGGCGGCTCGTTCATGTTCATCACCAGCACGTCCGTGTCGCCGTCGTTGTCGTAGTCGCCGAAGGCGCAGCCGCGGCTCGACTTCGCGGCGAGGACGCCGGGGCCGGACTGCGCGGTCACGTCCGCGAAGCGCCCGTTGCCGAGGTTGCGGTAGACGAGGCGGGGGCCGCGGTGCGGGTACTCCTTAAAAAACTGCTCGACCTCCGGATAGACACTGCCCGTCACGATGAAAACGTCGGGCCAGCCGTCGTTGTCGAAATCCTCCAGCCCCGCGCCCCACTCGACGTAGCGCGTGTGCTCGAAGCCGGCGGCGCGCGAGGCGTCCTCGAAGAAGCCGCGCCCGGTGTTGCGGTAGAGCGCGGGGAGGTCGTCGGAGAAGTGCGTCTTGAAGATGTCGGGCAGGCCGTCGCCGTTGTAGTCGCCGACGGCCACGCCCATCCCGGCCTGCGCCCGCCCGTCCTCGTTGTAGGCGGTGCCGGTTTCGAGCGCGACGTCGGTGAACGTGCCGTCGCCGTTGTTGCGGTAGAGGGTGCTCGCGGTCGAGTCGCAGGCGACGTAGATGTCCGGCCAGCCGTCGGCGTTGTAGTCGGTGACGGTCGAGGTCATCGAGTAGCGGCCCTGCACCTTGCCGACGCCGGAAGCCGCGGACACGTCCGTGAACGTGCCGTCGCCGTTGTTGCGGTAAAGCAGGTTGGTGTCGGTGGGCAGCCCCTTCGGCCCGCAGTTGACGGGCACGCCCTTCCAGGTGCAGTTCGCCCCCTTGCCCGGCTCGGGCGCGGTCGCCAGGTCGAACTTCAGGTAGTTCGCCACGAAGAGGTCGAGGCGGCCGTCGCGGTCGTAGTCCACGAACGTGCAGCCCGAGCCCCAACGCGTGCCCGCCGTCAGCAGCCCCGCCTCCCGCGTCACGTCCGCGAAGGTGCCGTCGCCGTTGTTGCGGTAGAGGACGTTCTGGCCCCAGTAGGTGAGGAAGAAGTCTTCGTCGCCGTCGTTGTCATAGTCGCCGACGCAGACCGCCGACGCCCACCCCTCCCGGCGCAGGCCCGCGCGGTCGGTGACATCGGCGAACGTGCCGTCGCGGTTATTGCGGTACAGCCTGAGCGTCGGCGACTGCCCCCGGGCAAAGCCTTCGAGGCGCGTGCCGCTGGGGAGCAGCGCGTCAACCCACCCGTCGCCGTCGTAGTCGAAAAAGGCGACGCCGCAGCCGTTGGTCTCGATGATGTACCGCTTGCGCTCGACGCCGCCGTAGACGGTCGGGGCGGTAAGCCCGGCCTCTCGGGCCACGTCAACGAAGGTGACGGGGAACGCCGCCGTTTGCCGAGCGCCCCTGACGGCGGGCGCGGGAGTCGGAGCTTGAGCGAGACAGACC
>JALZHT010000254.1 GCA_030860645.1 Acidobacteriota bacterium | reverse complement strand
GGACGGGCGTCTTGGCAGCGGCCGGGTCGCGATTGACGACCTCTCCGCGGGCGGCGGAGAGGAGTTCCTGCATCGAGGGGCGCGGCTCGCCGTCGCCGGGCCGGGGGTCGGGCGCAGCCTCGGCCGGGGTTTTCGGATTGCCCTGCGGATTGTCCTTCGGATCCACGCCGCGAACCTCCTTCAACGAATCGGCTTCGACGCCCCGCAAGCGAGGGGGCGGGCAGACAGTCGGGGCCGCAAACCAGGCGCGGGCAGCTAGAGTCCGGCGAGGGAGAGTTTGACCACTCCCGGCGTGCCGCGCTTTGGATTCAAGTGCTTTTGCGTGACATGAAGAGCGCCGCGCCAGAAATAACGATAATGATGGCTTGGCTTCAGCGCCTTTATACCCTTTTCACAGAAATGTGGCAAGATTTATTTTATACTATGAACTCGCCCGCAGCGCACCCGATGACCCAAAAACCGCACGTCATCTTTTACACCAAGCCCGGCTGCCACCTCTGCGACGAGGCCAAAACCGAGATCGCGCGGGCCGGCGTCCGCGACCTCTACACCTTCGAGGAAATTAACATCCTCTCCGACCCCGACCTCCAGCGCCGCTACGGCCACGACATCCCCGTCGTCGTCATTGACGGCACGCACGCCTTCAAGCACCGCCTGACGGCGGAAGACTTCAGGAAGAAGATCACGGAATTTTAGATTTTTGATTTGCGATTTTTGATCGCAAGGCGGCAGCGCCCGCCTGCTCTTTCAATCGCAAATCAAAAATCTAAAATTCTCCTCACTGCCTGAACCGCCGCCGGTACTCGATGGAGACGATGAAGGCTCTGACCATCTCGGCGCGGCGGAAGTCGCCGCCGTTGTCTTCGAGCTTCGCGAGCCAGAAGCGCCAGCCGTCGAAGTTCGCGTCGGGCGGGTCGTCGGGGTTGCGGCGCAGGTAGCCGAAATATTCCATCAGCACGAACGCCTTGTTGAACTGGGCGGCGCGCAGCGTCGCGTTCTCGGCCACCCGGCGCAGCGCCGTGGCGCGCGTCTCGCGCCCGTCGGCGAGGCGGGCCACGAGGTCGGCGCGCGCGGCCGGCGTCAGCACGTTGCCGGCGTTCCGGTCGAGGGCGTCCACGTACGCGGCGGGCGTCTGCCCGGTCGGGTAGCGTTCGACGAAGGCGTCGCGCGTGACGAACTCGTTCAGGTAGGCGCGCTTGTTCGCCTCCAGCGCGGCCTCCCAGTCGCCGACGCCGACGACGACGCCCCGGCCCACCGCCTGCGTGTCCGGCAGAAAAGACTCGCGGCGGATGGGGACGGGCCTTCCGGGCAGGTCGCCGAAGGCCGCCTTGTGCACGCGGTAGACGAAGTAGCCCGTCTCCTGAAATTCGATGGAGAGGAAGAAGGCCGCGCTCGTGTCCACGCGCCGGGCCTCGCGGCAGGGCGCGCTCGCGCCGCAGTTCTCGATGTTGGCGGCCCAGAAGGCTTCGCCGGCCGCGTCGGGGAAGCGCGACAGGAAATCGAAGTAGTGCTGGCGGACGAAGAAGTCGGAGCGGTCGATGGGGTTGGCCGCGTCCGTCGCCGCGTCGTCGTCGAGGAGGTTCACGGCGGCGGTGGGCTGCGTGATGGTCGCGAGGGCCGAGGGGTTCTCCAGCACGACCGTGAGCGCCTCGTTCCCTTCCCGCGTGTCGTCGTCGGTGACGAGGACGCGGATGCTCTTCTGCAACTCGTTCGGCGCGAAGCGCAGCGTGCCGCGTACCGAGGTGTAGTCGCTGCGCTCGGAGGCAGTGCCGTCCGTCGTTCGGTAATCGACGGTGAACTCGGCCGCCGTGTTGCCCGACCGCGTGACCGTGATGTCGCCGAAGCCGTCCTGTTCCCTGACGTTGAAACCGGAGGAGGCGAAGCGGACTTCCGCCAGCGGGGGCGGTATCGGCGCGGGGGGAGGCGCGTCGTCCACCAGCATGAAAACCTGCCCGGTGTTGTGGCTGGCGACGTAGAGGTTGCCGGCCTCGTCCTCGCCGAACGAGGAGATGTTGATGCTGGTGTCGAGCAGCAGCGTGTTCTGCCAGCCCGAGCCGGAGCGGCGCAGGCCCCAGATGCGGCCCGAGCAGTAGTCGCCGTAGAAGTAGATGCCGCGCATGCGCGGGAAGCCGCCGCGGTAGACGTAGCCGCCCGTGACCGAGCAGCCCTCGGCGTGCGTGTACTCCCAGACCGGGAGCGTGAGGCCGGCGACGGCGCACGGGTTCGGGTTGAAGCAGTGGAGGCCCTCCATGATGCGCCAGCCGTAGTTCTCGCCGCCGCGACTCGCCGCCGGCTGGAAATCTATCTCCTCGAAATTGTTCTGCCCCACGTCGCCGATGAAGAGGTCGCCGGTGGAGCGGTCGAAGGAGAAGCGCCAGGGGTTGCGCAGGCCCGAGGCCCAGATTTCGGGGCGGAAGCCGGCGCGCCCGGCGAAGGGGTTCGAGGGCGGGACGGTGTAGGTGAAGGGGCGGCCCGTCTCCACGTCGAGGCGGAGCACCTTGCCGAGCAGTTCCGCCGGGTTCTGCGCGCGGTTGCCGGGGTCGCCGCCCGAGCCGCCGTCGCCGAGCGCGGCGTAGAGCAGGCCGTCGCGCGGGCCGAAGGCGAGGTGGCCGCCGTTGTGGTTCTGGAAGGGCTGCGGGACGACGAGGATGCGCTGCTCGCTCGCGGGGTCGGCGAGGTCGGGGTTCATGGCGCTCACGTTGAAGCGGGCGATGACCGTATCGCCCGCGTCGCCCGGCGCGTTCGGCAGAGTGTAGTTGACGTAGAAGTAGCCCTTCGAGGCGAAGCCGGGCGGGAAGGCGAGGCCGAGCAGGCCCTGCTCGCCGCCGGAGCTGATGCGGTTGCTGATGTCGAGGAAGGGCGTGGCGAGCAGCGCGCCGTTCTTGAAGATGCGGACGCGGCCGCCCTGTTCGATGATGAAGAGGCGGCCCGACCCGTCGCCCGCGTGCGTGACGCCGACGGGCTGCGCGAGTCCGCCGACGTGGGGCGCGAGCGAGACGACCGGCGGCTCCGTCGCCTGCGCCCCGGCCCTGCGCGTGAAGTCAACGGGCGTCGCCGCGAGCCAGCAGACGAGCGCGGCCGACAGGACGAAAAATGCACGGACGCCTTGCTTACCCATACTCCCCTCCCTTTTTCGAGGACGAACTAAAGGACGCGGCTCGTTCGTCAGACTGTAGGGGCGGGGCTTGTCCCTGCCCGCACGACGTTCACCGAATTCGGCGTTGAATCGGCGTGCAGCCTGAGCGGGCAGGGGCAAGCCCCGGCCCTACAGTATTGGTCGCGCACTTCGCTCAACTGAAAGTTTCTCGCTTCTTCGGGGAGAGAGACTGTCGGGGGACTATCTTACATCGAAATGCAGCGCGCCGGCCTTCTCTTCGATGGCGGCGTAGAGTTGTTGGCGCTCGCGCTCGTCGGCCGACTGGCGGTAGGCGAGCAGCAGTTCTTTGAGCGCGGCGAGGTCGCGGTAGACGCCGGCGTCCTCGACCGGGGGGGTGAGGTAAGAGACCAGTTCGGCGTACGCGCGTCGCCGCGCGATGGTTCCCTCCGAGGGGTTGTTGACGCTGTAGACGTAGACGTGCGGCAGCTCGCCGATCAGGCGGTCGGGCCAGCACTCGGCGGAGAGTCCGACCTGCTTGCCGGGCATGAACTCCAGCGCGCCGTGCGTGCCCGCGTGGACGACCGCGTCGGCGCGGAAGATTTTTTCGAGGTAGGCGTAGAGCGCGGCGAAGCCGTGGTGCGGCGCGCCGCCCCGCGCCATCAGCAGGCGCATCGGGTCGCCCTCGTAGCCGAAGGTCGGCTGCACGCCGAGGAAGACGTTGCCGAGCGCGACGCCGTGAATCAAAAGGTCGCGCCCGAACGAGTTGATGTGGCCCGGCGGCGGCCCCCACTCCCGCTCGATGTCGCGCGCGTGGGGGCAGAGGCGCGCGTACTCGTCCGCGCCCATGCGGTAGGCGACGTTCGCCACCGCGCCGAAATTTTCCGAGTTCCCGCCGAGTAGCCGTTCGCGCAACTCGGCGGCGCTCGCCGGGACTTCCACCGCGTAGCCGTCGGCGCGGAGGCGGCGGAGGATTTCGAGGACGCTGGGGAAGACATCCAGGTCGGCGGCCGTCCCGATATTCCCCTTGTTGGGCGGGAAGCAGAAGAGGACGACGCCGACGCGCACGTCCGCGCGCGGGGCCGTGCGCAGACGGTTCCAGCGCCGCAGGCGGCGCGCGAGGCGGCGGCAGCGCTCCTCGACGGCGACCGGCTCGGCACCCTCGGCCGGCATCCCGCCGAAGACGAAAGGCTCGGTCGCGCCGTCAATCTCGGGGATGGCGACCTGCATCCCCGTCTGCACGGGGTTGAGGCCCGTCCACGAGTCGCGCCACGACTCAATCGTCTGCGTGTCGAGGCTCACGGCCGAGCGCAGCGGCCGGTTCAACCCGGCGAGGAACGCGACGGCCGCCTCGCTGTCGTTCATCGCCGGGCCGCCCACGAAGCTGAAGCCCGTCAGCGAGACGATCTGGCTGACCCGCGCGCCGGGAGGTGAAACGCCGTCCGAAGATTCCGCCTCCCCCCTGCTCCCGTCCCTCCGGCGCTCCGCACGCCCCCCGCCGCCCTTCTTTTTCCCCTCCTCCCCGACGAAGAACTGCTCGCACGCCTCGCGGTTGTCCATGAAGGTCGAGATGACGGGGAGCACGGCCAGGCCCTCGCCTTCGACGGCGCGGATCAAGTCGTCGTAGTGCCGCCGGGTGCCGCTCACGACGTTGGTGCGCATGAGGAGCAGGCCGACGGTCTGTGCGGGGTCGAGGGCGGGGACGCCCGCGCGCCGCGCGCGCTTCTCGTACCAGCGGCGGTACTGCGCGAAGGTCTGGAAGACGGCGGGCGCTTCCGGGTGGTAGACGCCGACGGCCGGGACGGTCTCGGGCGGCGGGATTTCGACCGCCGCGAGCCGGGCGTCCCCGGCGTAGTGCTTGAGCGCGTAGAGCAGCATCGCGCGGACGTTCGCGGGCGTCGGCTGGAGGAAGTAGCAGAAGAGGTGGAGGTAGTGCTTCACGTCGCGCAGGCGGCCCGCGCCGGGGAGGAACCGGAGGAGCTTCGGCACGCGCTCGACGAGCCGCAGGTAATTGGTGTGGCCCGCGCCCTTCCCCGCGCGCCGCGCGCGCGCCTGCTCGCCCACC
>JALZHT010000253.1 GCA_030860645.1 Acidobacteriota bacterium | reverse complement strand
GGGCACGGGGTGAGACCCCCGGCGGAGACGGCCGGACAGCCACGCGGGGCGGCAGCCGCCAGGCCCGACGCATCGGCCGGGCGCGAGCGCGAACAGGGTCAGGGCGGCGGCCGCTGCGCGCTGGCCGTCAGCAAGAGATCGTTATCACTCCGGGCGGGCGGCGGCTCCGACATCATCACCGTGAGCGTAGACGACGCGACCGGCGCAGCCCGCGTCACGGCGACCACAAGCCACTGGCCCGACATCGCGGTCTTTAAGTCGCGGGGCGAAGGGGGCGGTGGCGTCAGGTTCTCGGTCATCTCCGTCAGCAAGCGGGCCGGCACCTTCGCCGTCAATTTTAAATCCCCCTGCGGCACGAAGAGCGTACCCGTCACCGTCAAACAGCCCTAGCCGCGCGGGGCTACTTTTCACCGAAGAGGAATTCCGATCAAAACAGCCGACTCCCTCGGAATAAAATAAGGTAGCCGTGAATGAGCATCGGCAGTGAGCCGAGCACGGCCGCCGCGACCAGCCCGGCGGCCTCGACCCTCTGGCTTCTCACAGCTCTCATAAACAGCCAGGCGTAATACGGGAGGTACAGCAGGACGGCCGTCGCCAGGCCGGGGACGTAGCGCCCGTCAACTATCCCCCCGGCGACGTGCAAGACGGAGTTGGCGAGCATCAGAAAGCTGAGCCAGGTCAGCGCGAGACTCAGGGAGAGGCCGGAGCGCCAAAACCACTCGATCACGACGACCGCCACGGTAACGATCAGGGCGGTGATATTCACCCTCCAGAAGAGCCCCGGGGTTATCCCGCGAGAGACGTGGGAGTTGAACCAGGCGACGAAACCCGGGGACTCTTCGAGAACATGGCAGGCGAGGACGAGAGGAGCTAAGAGGAGCGCGCGCGCGACATGATTCATCTTCGGTTCACCCGTCCGCTTCAAGCCGACGAAGAGGATTTAACCTTCACCTGACAAGCCGTCCGCCCCCGACAGGGACGCGTGTGGCAGAATCGTGGGGGGGATGGGTTCCAGAAACCGCGAGACGGCCGGGAAGGTATCGCCCTCCGCGCCGCGGTAGGCGCTCAGCGGGTAGACGAAATAAAGGTGCCGCTTCGCCCGCGTCGCGGCGACGTAGAGCAGCCGCCGCTCTTCCTCCAAATCCTCAAACTCGTCGTAGGAGCGCGACGAAGGGAACCAGCCGTCCGTCATCCAGATCACGAACACGGCGTCCCACTCCAAGCCTTTTGCCGAGTGCACCGTCGAGAGCGTGACGTAGCCGCCGCCGCGCGCCCGGCCGTCCGACTGGGCCGCGTCCGACGGGTCGAGCGCCACGTCGGCCAGCAACTCCGCGGAGCTTTTGTAACGCTTCGCGATGGCCTGAAGGTGTTCGAGGTCGCGCCCGCGGCGCGGGTAGTCGTCGTACCTGGCCTTCAGGATGGGGCGGTAGAAGCGCAGCACGGCCGAGAGCTGCGCGCCCGGCGACTTGTCCTCGCCGAGGCTCGCGAGTAAGCGCGCCAGCCGGGCCAGTTGGTCTCTGTAGCTGGCCCGCGCCGGGAACCGGTGCAGCTTCTTGAAGAGGCCCTCTTTCGTCCTCGCCGACCTGAACCCTTTCCGCTCGACGCCGAGGTGGTCGAGTATCTGGTTGACCGTCGCGTCGCCGACGTGGTCGATCAGTTTCAGGGCGCGGAACCACGAGAGCGTGTCCGAAGGGTTGGCGACCACGCGCAGGAAGGAGAGCGCGTCTTTGACGTGGGCCGACTCGGCGAACTTGATCCCGCCGAACTTGCGGAACGGGAGCCCGTGCTTGCCGAGTTCTATCTCCAGGTCGAAGGAGTGGGAGCTGGCGCGGAACAGCACGGCGACCTCGCCGAGCGGCACGCCCCCCTCGCGCAGCTCTTCGATGCGCTCGGCGACGAAACGCGACTGCTCGTTTTCGTCGCGCGCGCTGACGGCCACGGGCGGCGGGCCTTCCGCCGCGCGCGTGAAGAGGCGCTTCGCGTAGCCTTCCTTGACTTCCGAGATGATGGCGTTGGCGACATCGAGGATCGGTTGAGTGCTGCGGAAGTTCTCTTCCAGTTTGATGACCTGCGCGCCGGGGAAGAGTTCGGGGAACTCCAGCATGTTCCGGTGGCTCGCGCCGCGGAACGAGTAGATTGATTGGAACTCGTCGCCGACGACCGCCACGTTGTCGTGCGCGGCCGCCATCAGCCGCACGATCTGCGCCTGGAGCTTGTTCGTGTCCTGGTACTCGTCCACCATGATGTAGCGGTACTGGTCCGAGAGCCGCCGGCACAGCTCGGCGCTCCCTTCGAGGGCCTCGCGCAGCCGCACGAGCAGGTCGTCGTAGGTGAGCAGGTGGCGGGCGCGCTTGAACTCCTCGAAGGAGTCGAACAGCTCCTGGAGGGCGGGGCGCTCGGCGATGAACTGCGGGTAGGACTGGGCGAGCACGTCCTCGAGCGGGCTGACCTTGTTGACCGTCATGCTGAAGATGGAGCAGATGGTGCGCTTGCGGGGGAAGCGCCGGTCTTTGGTGAGCCGCATCTGGCGGCGCAGCAGGTCAATCAGGTCTTCGGTGTCGCTCGGGTCGAGCACGGTGAAGTTGCGCTGGACGCCCGCCGCCTCCGGGAACTTCCGCAGGACGTTGTGGCCCAGGCTGTGGAAGGTGCCGCCCGAGACCCGCTGGCAGCGCGCGTCGGCCAGCGCCGAGGCGCGCGCGAGCATGCTCGTCGCCGCCCGCCGCGTGAAGGTGAGCAGCAGCACCGACTCGGGCCGCGCCCCCGTCTCGACCAACCGCGCCACGCGGTAGACCAGCGTCCGCGTCTTCCCCGTGCCCGCCCCGGCGGCGACGAGGAGCGGGCCTTCGGTCGTCGTCGCCGCCTTGAGTTGGGCTTCGTTCAGCTCTTTCTCGTAATCCACCCCGCGGGCGCGCGGCACGACCGCGACGCGTCTTAAGACCAGCTTCGGTTTAGTCTGGGTCGTCACCGCCTGACCCAGTTCGAGGTCGCGCTTGAAGGCTTTCAGTTCCGCCGCGAACTCCGCGACCGTTTCGTAGCGGCGCTCCGGCTCCCTCTCCAGCGCCCTGGTCAGGATGCGCTGGAGGCCGGGCGGCAGTTGGGACTTGAGCGCGTCGCGCAGCCTCGGCTCCTCGTGCAGGATGGCGTGCATCGTGTCGATCTGGTTCTCGTTGACGAAAGGGCACGCGCCCGTCAGCATCTCGCAGAGGACGACCCCGAAGGAGAAGATGTCGCAGCGGGCGTCCACGCGCCGGCCGAGCAACTGCTCGGGCGACATGTAATTGACCGTCCCCATGACCGTCCCGGACTCGGTCTCGACGCGGATGAGAGTTTTCTGCGCGCTGTCGGCCGCGGGAGCGCGCTCGCGCCGCGGGATGAGTTTGGCGATGCCGAAGTCCAGAATCTTCGCGTAGCCGTCCCGGCTGATCATCAGATTTTCCGGCTTCAAGTCGCGGTGAATGATGCCCGCCTCGTGGGCCTTCGCGAGGCCGCCCGCGATCTGGAGCGCGATGTCTAAAGCCTCGCCGACCTGTAGCGCGCGCGCCGCGATCTTCTGGCGCAGCGTCTCGCCCTCCACGTACTCCATCGCCATGTAGGGGCGGCCCGCGTCCTCCCCGAATTCGTAAACGGTGAGGATGTGCGGATGATTCAAGGCCGAGGCGGCGCGGGCCTCCTGGAGGAAGCGGCGGCGGCGGTCTTCCTGGGTGATGTATTCCGGCGGCAAGAGTTTGAGCGCGACGACGCGGTGAAGCTTCTCGTCGTACGCCTTATAGACCGCGCCCATGCCGCCCGCGCCGAGCCGCTCGATGATTCGGTAATGCGCGATGGCGTTTTCGGGAATCGCTTTCATGATCCGAGGAGGACGGCCGAGCTTAGTCTAATCCAAAGTTAAAGTACGAAGAAGTTTGCCCGGAAGATGCCGCACCCCGACTTTTTTCGGCCTTTAATATCACCCCGGGGGCCGGCGCGTGGAGAAGCGTCGGCCGGCGGGGAAGAAGACGCCGGCCCGCGGCCCGACGGCGCGGCCCGGATGGAAATCGGGTTGCCGCCGCCGCTACTATAGACGAGACGGATGCCGCCCGTAAGGAGTGACTGAATGTCTGAGGACGAAGAGCGGACGAGGCCCACGCCCCGCCGGCCCGAGGGGGGCGGGATGAGCGAATCCGAGGTTGACCGCAATCTGGAGGACACGTTCCCCGCGAGCGACCCCCCGTCGTGGACGCTCGGCACGGATCACGTCGAAGACGCGCCCGACGAGCGGGGCTGACCCGACAGCCCGGCCGTACGTGCCACGTCCATTTGAAACCTGCTCTAGTGAACCAGGCCGGCCCGCGCCGAATCCGCACGCGAGCGCCCGGCCGGGTGCCGGCCTTCGATCAACAGCCACGCGCTCAGCGCGCTCGCCAGCGCGAGCGCGACGGCGACGGCGACCGCCGCGCGGAAGCCCGCCACGAAAGATTCGTCGAGCGCGCGCTTCAAGGTCGCTTTCGTCCCCGGGTCGAGTTCGGCGGGCAGGTCGGCCGCGGCGAGCCGCGCGCGCTGCGCGTCCACCCGCTGCCTGGACGGGGGCGGCAGCGGGACGGCGGCGAGGCGTTCGTCGAGGCTCCGGTTGAAGACTTGCAAGACGATCACGCCGAGCACCGCGACGGCGAGCAGACCGGCGAGCCTGGAGACGGCGTTGTTGATGCCCGAGGCGGTGCCGGCGCGGTGCTCGGCGACCGAACCCATCACGGTCGTCGTCAGCGGCGCGACGCTCAGGGCCATCCCCGCGCTCATCAACAGCACGGCGGGGAAGAAGTTCGTCCAGTAGCTGCCGCCGACGCCCGGCAGCGCGAAGAGCGCGAACCCGCCGGCGGCGGCGACGGGGCCGACGACGAGCGGCAGTCTCGCGCCGTAGCGGGCGACGAGTCCGCCCGACCAGCGCGAGAGCAAGAACATCGTCAGCACGAACGGCATGAGCGCCGCCCCGGCCGCCGTCGCCGTGTAGCCCTGAACCTGAATCAGGTTGAAGGGCAGCAAGAACATCACGCCGGCCAGCGCCGCGTACAGGAAGAGCGTCAGCAGGTTCGCGCCCGCGAAAGTTTTCGACCGGAAGAGGTGGAGCGGCACCATCGGCCGGCCGGCGCGCGCCTCGGCGAAGACGAAGGCGGCGAGCGCGGCCG
>JALZHT010000015.1 GCA_030860645.1 Acidobacteriota bacterium | reverse complement strand
CCGGCAGGCCGTACTTCACCGCCGTCAGGAATTCCGCCATCAGCATCGAGAAGCCGCCGTCGCCGACGAAGCAGACGGACTGGCGGTCGGGGTAGGCGAGCTTGGCGGCGATGCTGTAGGGGAGCGCGCAGGCCATCGTCGAGAGCGTGCCGGAGCAGCTGAACTTCTGGCGGCCGCGGACACGGAAGTACTGCGCGAGCCAGACGGTGATGGTGCCCGAGTCGGTCGAGATGATGGCGTCGTCGGCCGCCAGCTCCGACAGCTCCCACGCGACGCGCTGCGGCTTGACCGGCACGTCGTCGCGCGTCGCGCGGGTGCGCATCAGCTCCCACCAGTCGCGCATCCCCGCCTGCGCGCGGTCGAGGAAGCTCCGGTCATCCTTGCGCTCGACGAACCGCGAGAGCGCGGCCACGGTCGGCTTGGCGTCGCCGACGAGGCCGACCTCGACGGGGTAGCGCAGGCCGATGCGGTCGGCCTTGTCGTCTATCTGCACGCCCTTCGCCTGCCCCGGCTTCGGCAGGTACTCCATGTACGGGAACGACGAGCCGATGATGAGGAGCGCGTCCGCCTGCTCCATCGCCTCCTGCGACGGGGTGGTGCCGAGGAGGCCGAGGCCCCCCGTCGTCAGCGGATGATCGTCGGGCAGCACGGCTTTGCCGAGCAGCGCCTTGACGACCGGCGCGCCGAGCTTGTCGGCGAGTTCGATCACCTCGTCGCCAGCGCCCAAAGCGCCCTGCCCGACTAGCATGACCGGCCGCTTCGCTTCGTTAAGGATGAAGGCGGCCAGCTTCAACTCGTCTTCCCGCGGGACGGCGAGCGGCGGCGACCAGCGGCTCGTCGTGTGCCCCTCGACCTTATGCATCGTGCCCCTGCCCGCAGGCTCCTGCTCCTGATAGTCGACGGGGAACGTGATGTGCGCGACGCCCCTTCGGCTGAGCGCGTGGCGGCAGGCGGCGTCAACGAGCATCTCGACCTGGTTCGGGTTGATGACCTCCTGGTTGTAGACCGACACGTCCTCGAAGAGGAGCGTCATGTTGACTTCCTGCTGGAACTTGCTCCCCTTGAGGTCTGAGTAGGTCTGCCCCGTGAGGGCGAGCACCGGCGCCTGGTCGAGCTTCGCGTCGTAGAGGCCGTTCAGCAGATGGATGCCGCCCGGCCCGGAGGTGGCGAGGCAGCAGCCGAGCCGCCCCGTGTACTTGGCGTAGGCGCAGGCCATGAAGGCGGCCGCCTCCTCGTGGCGCACCTGGATGAAGCGGACGCGGTCTTGCCTCTTACGCAGGGCCTCCATAAGGCCGTTGATGCCGTCGCCCGGAATCCCGAAGACGGTATCAACGCCCCACCCGATGATGCCCTCGACGAGTGTGTCGGCCGCCGTCTGTGCCATGACCTTTACCTCCCCGATGAGATTTCTGAAGACACCATTCTACGGAACGGCGACGCCGGGTGCCGCATCATCGGGGGAAGTGTTTCAGTGATCGCCCGGGTCAGCCCTACGCCTTCTCGCGCACCGGACGGCCCGAGAGCGAACTCGGCGCGTCGAGGTGTGCGCCGTCGTCGACGCCGACCGACAGCCGGTCTACTAGCTCGCCGCCGAGCCAGCCCGTCAACCCCGCGAGCGCGAACCCCACGAACGAGATGACGAGCGCGACGGTGTCCGGCGCGTAAGCCGTAGGGGCCGACGCCGCGCCGCGCCGCAGCCACCAGCTCCCAATGAACAGGAGCAGCACGAAGACGTTGCCGACGCCGTGCAGCAGCCCGACCGACTTGGCGCGCGTCCCCTGCGGGATGGCGACCCAGTCGATAAGCCCGAAGGGCGCTGCCGCGAACCCGCCGACCACGCCGGCGATTATCATCCAGTAGGCGACGGTCGCCATCTGGGGGTCGCCCCAGACGAGGTAGACGGCGTCGAAGATGACCGCCGTCGCCAGTAGCCCGAACGGGAACGGGATCAGCATCTGGTGGATGGGGTGGCCCAGTATCTTGGCTTTACTCTCCATGACTCCCTCCAAGACAGACGGGCGGGAGGCCGCCGCGCGGGCCGGTCGGCCTCCCCGCCCTGGTTTTCGAGCCAGCTTACGCCGCGCGTTTTAACTCGTCGGAGAACTTCAGCGCCTCCCTCACCACGTGGTCGGCCAAGAGCGGGTGGATGATGCTCTTAATCTGGCCGGCCTCGACGCCCTTCTGCGCCGTCTTCTTGAAGGCGATCAACTCTTCGAGCGATTCCTCGACCTTGCCCTTCGGGCCGCCGCCCGACTTCACCGCGCGCCAGGCCGCGGCCGCCCCCCTCGACTTCTCGATGAGCGCGCGCTCCTCGGGGTCTAAGAGGTGTGCGACGAAGTCGGCGTGGTCGGCCATGATGCGCGACCAGAAGTCCACGACCTCGCCGCGGTCGAGTTCGACCTTGCCCTGCGAGAACCTCTCCAGACGGTTGGCGAAGCGCTCGCCTTCGAGCGCCACGTGCTCGAAGAAGGTCGGCCAGGCGAGGCTCTTGAGCTGGCCCGACCCCTGCGCCTTCTCCATCTTCCGCTTGACGTCGAGGAAGCGGCGCACCAGCTCGACGGTCGGCCGGTTGAAGCCCGCCAGGCCGGAGCGATCAGCGCCGCCGGCCCGCACCTTCGCGAGCCGTGCGGCGAAGTCGTTCTGGAAGCGGAGCACCTGCGCACGCTCCGCGTCCAGCTCGGGCGAGGGCATGTGCATCAGGAAGAACTTCGCGTGCTCGAACTCCTGGTCGAGCCAGAAGAGGCTCTCGGCCAAAGAGTGCGCCACCGGATCCATCGAGCCCGCGGCGGGGACGAAGACCGGCTTCTTGGCCCCGGCGATGGTCGTCACGCCCGGCAGGCTCGTCGCCTGACCCCGGGCGAGTAGCCCCGCGAGCACGTCGCCTCGCAGGGTGAGCCCTACGAGGGCCGCCCCGCCGCCCAACAACACCTGACGGCGTGTCTGCCGGAGGGCGCGCCCGTGCCCGCGCCCTCGCTCAGACAATTTCACGTTTCCGCTTATCCCACTCATCTCTCTTTCCCCCCTTTGAACGCAACGTTGCGTCGTTACAGCCATTCGCGTGGCCCCTAAGATCGCGCCGGGCTTAACGCCCCGAGCCTGATGATCGACGGCGCGCACGCTCCCTCCCAGCGCCCCTGCCCGGGCGCCCTGGCCGCCACCGCCGACACCAGGTCGGAGATGTTGTCGGCGACCGATACCAGTAACGATTCGAGGGCGCGCTCCTGCGACGGCGTCAGTTCCCCCAGACGGCGGCGGCGCAGCGCCATCTCTTCGAGCGCGACGCGGCGCATCCCGTCGCAGGTAAGGCCGGACGGCGCACCGCCCCCGGCCGCCTCTCCAGGTCCCTCGCCCCGGCCGGTCTGATCTCCCGCGCCTTCAGCGCGCCACCCCTCGGTCTCCATGAGCCCACCCCGCTTACCCTTTCCAGATGGCGATTCCGGCCGGGGCGTTAAACCTCCCGGCCGGAATTGCCGAGTCAGTACGGTTAACGTCGGCTAGGTGCTAGACGCCGAACCTCCGCTGATATTCGATGGAGACGATGAACGCCTTGACCATCTCGGCCTGAACGAAGTTGCCGCCGAACTGGTTGAGCTTGTTCAGCCAGAAGAAGTAGCCGCCGAAGCCCGTGTCGGGCGCGTCGTTCGGGTTCCTCCTCAGGTAGCCGAAGTACTCCATCAGCACGAAGGCGCGGTTCTTCTCCCGGCGCGCGAACTCGGCGTTCTCAGCCACGCGCCTGAGGGCGCGCGCCCGCGCCCCCACGTCCGCGGTGGAGGCCGCCCCCGCGAACTCGCCTATTGCGGCCTGCCGCTCCTCCGCCGTCAGCGTCCCCCCAGTGTTGGCGTTTAGGGCGTCGACGTACTGTTCGGGGGTGAGCGTCGTCGGGTAGGCGTCGGTGAAGCGCTCGCGCCGGACGAAGGCGTCGAAGTAGGCCGCCTTGTTCTGTTCGAGGAGCGCGTTGGCTCCGGGCTGCCCGATGATGACGCCGCGGCTGATCTCCTGCTTGTCGGGCAGGAACTCGCCCAGCCTCAAAGGCACGGGCGCGCCGGGCATGTTGCCGAAGGCGGCCTTGTAGGTTCTGTAGACGAGGTAGCCGGTCTCCTGGAATTCAATGGAGAGGAAGAAGGCGGCCGAGACGTTGATTCTCTTAATCTCGCGGCACTGCGCGTCCGCGCCGCACGACTCGATCTCGTTCGTCCAGAACTGAAGGCCGGCGGGGTCGGGTTCGCGGCCGAGGAAGTCGCGGTAGTGCTGCGTGACGAAGTCCTCCGAATCCCTGATGTTGATCGAGATGGCGACCGTCGGCAGAGACTTCAGGTATTCGACGACGTGGCCCTTCTCCGGCTCGGTCAGGTTCAGCTTGCGGAAATCGTTGTAGTGGTTGACCACGTCGAGGAGAGTCGGGAAGCGCCCGTCGTGGTAGAAGCCGCCCTTCTGGTGCGTCCACAGGCCGTTCAGAGGCGCGGTGCGGTAGCGCTCGTCGGGCGAGCGCTTGGCCTGGAAGTCGTCTATGCCGATCTCCTCGGCCGTGTGCATGTTCCAGCCCGACTCGGTGAAGAGCGGCGGCGTGTGGCAGGTGGCGCACTGCGCCTTGCCGTTGAAGAGCTCCCGGCCCTTGCGCGCCGACTCTTCGTTAAAGCTCCCGGCCGGCGGGACGGGCGCGTCGAGCGAGAGCTGGTAGGCTTGCAGCGCCGGGAGTTTCGGGGTGATGAGGTCAACTTCGTTGCGGACGTGCGCGAAGCCGTTCTTGGCGGCGATGGGGAATTTGACGGGGTCATTCAGCCGCTCGTCGTCGAAGTTCCCGATGCCGTGCATTTCGAGGTTAGCGACGAAGGCGTTCCACTGCGTCAGGCTCCCCCAGCCCGTCCACGTGTGGAGGTTGATGCCGGCGAGGCCGAAGGCCGGCGGGATGAGCGTCGCCGCAGACTTGCCGTCGGGCCGGAACGCCTTGCCGTCGAGGAATACTTCGGCGTCGAACTTGCCCGGGCCCCAGCTCTGGAGGACTGTGTTCAGGGTCGGGCGGTCGACGCCGAGCAGGTCTTGCACGACGGTCAGGTCGGGCGAGAGCGAGACGATGGCCCCCACGTTGAGGTCGCGGTTGGCCCACCCGTCGAGCCGGCGGCCGATGCCGGGCGCGAAGGCGTCGTCCACGGTCGAGTGGCAGAGGGCGCAACTGATGCCGACCGACTTCATACTGCCGTCCTCGTTGAACTGCCCTTTGACGCCCAGGACGGCGTTGAGCTTGATGAGGGCCAGCGTGTTCGCCGGGTCGTCGAGGTCGACTTTGCCCTCCTGAATCTGCTGCACGAGCGCCGCCGGCAGCGCCTCCATGTCGACTTTCAGGCCGACGGCGAGCGCCGTCTTCGGGCTCACGCCCGGGCCGACGCCGCCGAACTTCTCGCCCTGAATCGCCTGGTGCAGCTTGAGCTTGTCGCCCCAGAAAGCCTCGTCGCCGAAAGTGTCGAAGCGGAAGATTTGCTTCCCGTCCTCGACCATCGCCTGCGCGACGGCGTCAACCTGTGCAGAGTCCTGCGCGAAAGCTTTGCCGCTCTCGCTGCGAGGCTGCTCGCTGCCGCCGCGGCGCGCGTCGCTGCGGCCCGTGAGGGTAAAGAGCATGACCCCGACAGTCGCCAACACCAGCGTCAGTTTCACCCTTCTGACGGCGCGCGCCCTCGCGCTCTGCCCGCCCGCCCGCGCCGGTCGTGCGCCGCCTTCAATATTCGGTGGGGATTTCTCCCGCGTCAGCGCCAGCAATTCTTTTTCCCCGGCTTCGTCTTTTCCTCTTCCTCTGCTCGGCATGGCCCTTCTCCTGTCGTGAGCATTTCTGGTTCATGGCCCAATAAAATACGCTTCTTCTGCAATATGTCAAGATATTTTTTGACTTATTGTGTTTTAATTATAAATTGGCTAGAATCCGTCGTCCGGAGGGGTTATAAAGGGCTCAGTTCGGGGCTTAATTTGACGGCGGGGAGAAATCGGAAGCGATGCCTGACGAGAAGACTTTAAGCCTTCAGCCCGAAGAGATGCGCCGGCTGGGCTACCGGGTGATAGACCTCCTCGTCGACCACTTCGCGACCTTGTCGGGGCAGAACGTCATGACCGAGCCGGGCCCGGCCGAACTCGGCGCGACACCCCGGCACGCCATCCCCGAGCGCGGCCTACCGCCCGATGAGGTGCTTGACGCCGTGCGCTCGGAGGTCTTCGGCCGAATGGCCCACCTGACGCACCCGCGTTTCTTCGCCTTCGTCCCGAGCCCGAGCAACTTCGTCGGGGTCATGGCGGACGCGCTCGCCTCGGGCATGAACCCTTTTCTCGGCTCGTGGGCGGTCTCTGAGGGGCCGGCGCAGGTAGAGCTGGATGTGCTGGAATGGCTCCGCGGCATCTGCGGGTTGCCGGAGACGGCGGGCGGTCTCTTCGTCAGCGGTGGCTCGGTCGCGAATCTCACGGCGCTCGCGGCAGCCCGCCACATGCGCCTCGGCGACCGTGTGGGCGGTGCCGTGGTCTACTGCTCCGACCAGGCCCACTCCTCCATCGACAGGGCGCTCCGCTTGCTCGGGTTCGCCGGCGACCAGATACGTAAGCTGCCTTCGGACGATCGGTTTCGTTTGGACGTGTCGGCTCTGCGGCGTGCAGTCTTCGAAGACCGGCGGGCGGGGTTTCGGCCCTTCTGCGTCGTGGCGAACGCGGGCACGACGAGCACCGGGGCGGTCGATCCGCTCCTGGCGCTCGTCGAACTCTGCCGCGAGCAGGGGCTCTGGCTGCACGCCGACGGTGCGTACGGTGCCCCGGCCGTGCTGTCGGCGAAGGGCCGCCTCGCGCTCGAAGGTCTCGGAGAGGTAGATTCACTCACGCTCGATCCGCACAAGTGGCTGTTCCAGCCGATAGAGATCGGGGCCGTCCTCGTCCGCGACCGAGAGGACTTGAGGCGGACGTTCCACGTGCTCCCGGAGTACCTGCGCGACGTGCGGGGCGGCGAGGGCGAGACGAACTTCCGCGACTACGGCATCCAGCTCACGCGGGGTTTTCGCGCGCTCAAGCTCTGGATGTCGCTCCAGGTCTTCGGCGAGGCGGGCTTCCGCGCCGCCGTCACCCGCGGCGTCGAACTCGCCGAATTCGCCGAGCGAGGCGTGCGCGGATGTGCGGAGTGGGAGGTCGTGGCACCCGCCCAGCTCGGCATCGTCGCATTCCGTTTCGCCCCTGTGTCCGCGGAGCCCGGCGAACACGACCGCATGAACCGGGCGCTGGTGGAGGAGCTGAACCGCAGCGGGTTAGCCATGATCAGCTCCACGGAGCTGCGCGGTCGCACGGCCTTGAGGATGTGCACCATCAACCCGCGCACTTCGGAGGAGGACATCCGCGCCACCGTCGAACGGCTGTGCGAGCTGGCCGACCAACTCTTGCTTCGCCCCGCTGATAGAGTTCCGTGAGGTAAGAGAGCTGACCGGCTCCCGCCAGGCGGTAGTGAATGAGCGGGCGCAGCTCCTTTACTACGCACGGACTGGTGAGCAATCATTGCGTCCGATGAGCATCGACAAAGTCGCCGCCCTCGGCCGCACGCCACTCTTCAAGGAGTTGGACGCGGAACACTTGCGCGCGCTCGCCGCCCGCGCCGCCGAGCGCCGCTTCCGGAAGGGCGAGTTGCTGTTCGTCGCGGGCGAGGCGGATTACACCAAGTTTCCACCAAGCGGCTAGCGGCGGCCCGGTGAGCCGTCCGAGCCGCCGCCCTAAGTTGTTGGCGCGCTTAGGTATGGTTGGTAGCGGGGGGGAGACTTGAACTCCCGACCTTGGGGTTATGAAGGCTACCGCCACCCGCGCGTATACCTCACCACGCGAATAAGCCGCTAAATCTACAGGGTCGCAGTCGAGAGATGTGCGTTTATGCGCTTTATGCACCATCTCGCGCTCATGCAGGCAGGACAAAATCCGGGACAAAACATTTCCCTCAGGAACTGAGGATCGGCGGAGTCGCGACGGCTATATGAATACTGACGTCCTGCCGCCGCCGAAATCATGCCCCGTGACCGCCCTCATGATCGCCCCGGCGATCTTCTCGCCGCCACGCGCCGAGGGCTCGATGGGGTTGGCGTAATCTTCCTGCTCGCCGCAGACGAGCCGCAGGTCGATGAGCGGGACGCCGGCGGCGAACGCCGCGCGGATGATGCAGTCGTTGAAGACCGCCAGCGCCGCCGACGCGATCTTTTGCAGCGCCGCGTCGGGGAACCGCGGGTAATAGATGGTGCAGAGGGCGGTCGGCAGCCCGCGGCCGAGAACCTTCGCTAGCGCCTCCCGGTAGTCGCGCTCGAATGAATCGCTGATGCGGGCGAGCTTGGCGAGCACCTCCGCCGCGGACGAGGCCCTTTCGTTGAGGATGTCGGCGTGGCCGAGCGCGTCGTTACCGCCGCAGCTCAGGATCAGGTGCGTGGCGTCTTCGGGGAGGCGCCGCAGTTGACCGCCCACGTCCCCGAGTCGGCTGCCGTCTACGGCCAGAAGCGTCGCCTTCGAGCCGGGGAGCATCAGCCCACGCACCTGACGCACGACGTCCGGCTCTCCCGCCGCCACGTAGGCGGCGTTGTCAAAGATTGAATCGCCGAGCAGGACGACATGATACATGCTTGCTGTCTCCGGACTTCAGTGTACACTCGCTCAAACCGTTGTTGAAACAAGGCGATGCTCTGAGTTGTAGAATGGCTCATCCACGCACACCTACGAAAGAAGAGCTTCTCGCCGCGGCGGGCAAGACCGTGCCGGACTTGATCGCCCCGCGCTTGCGCGTGCTGTTCTGCGGCATTAACCCGGGGCTGTACTCGGGAGCCGTGGGTCATCACTTCGCGCGGCCGGGGAACCGCTTCTGGCCGGCGCTTCACGCCGCCGGGTTCACGGAGCGACAGCTCTCGCCTTTCGAGGAACACGAACTGCTGAGGAGCGGGTACGGGATCACCAACGTGGTCGAGCGCGCGACCGCGACGGCTGCGGAACTGTCGGCGGAGGAATTTGTCGAGGGCGGGCGGCGTCTGGCGGCGAAGGTTGCGCCGCTACCGTCCGAGGTGTCTTGCGATCTTAGGGATCGGGGCCTACAGGGCCGCGTTCAATCATCCTAAAGCCAATCTCGGCCGGCAGAGCGAGACGGTTGGCGACTCTTTGGTTTGGGTCTTACCGAATCCGAGCGGCTTGAACGCGCACTACCAGCCGAAAGATTTAGCGCGCGTGTTCAGAGAACTGCGTGCGGCGGTCGAAGAGGACTATCAATAGGCTCGCTGGCCTTCGTCTGTAACGGTAGCAGCGGTTGTGGGAAAGCACCTATGTGCTTTGAGTACGTTGACGTACAGACTCGCCATTAAGAAAAACTAAGATACTTCACTCAGAGTTTAATACTTAGCATAAAATGACCGGCACGTTGTCCGTGTAATGAAGTTTGCCCCACCCGCTGATTTGACTACGGGGTGGGAGTAAAGCATCTGACCGAGGGAGGCATGATGAGACGACTCAGGCCGGCAGTCCTCTCCCCCTCTTTCAAATACTTAGCCCTCAGCACGGTCGTTTCCTGTTCTCTTCTCTCCATCGCCTGCGCTCCCAAGCCTCCCGAACAGTCTCGCAGCAGTCCGGCGGCGCAGCCACCGGCCCAAACGTCGCAACCGTCCGCGCCGCCGCAAGGGGCGCTGCCGGCGTGGCTGACGGATACGGAAGACGGTCAGTGGCCGATGGCGGCCAAGAACTACGCGAGCACGCGCTACAGCGGTCTTGATGAGATCAACACCGAGAACGCTAAGAATCTGAAAGTCGCGTGGACGTTCTCGACGGGCGTCAACCGGGGGCAGGAGGCGGCCCCCATCGTCGTGAACAACACGATGTACGTCGTCACGCCATACCCGAACATTCTGTACGCGCTCGACCTGACGAAGCCCGACGCGCCCGCGAAGTGGAAGTACGAGCCGAAGCCAGTCGCCGCCGCGCAGGGCGTCGCCTGTTGCGACGTAGTGAACCGCGGCGCGGCCTACGCGGACGGGAAAATCTTCTACAACACGCTTGACGCGCACACGGTCGCCGTGGACGCAGAGACCGGCAAGGAGCTTTGGAAGACTAAGCTCGGCGACATCAACCGTGGCGAGACGATGACGATGGCCCCGCTCGTCGTCAAAGGTAAGGTGCTGGTCGGGAACAGCGGCGGCGAGTTCGGCGTCCGCGGCTGGATCACCGCGCTCGACGCCGGCACGGGGCAGATCGCTTGGCAGGCTTACACTACTGGCCCCGACCGCGAAGTGCTGATCGGCCAGAACTTCAAACCCTTCTACAAGCAGGATCAGGGGAAAGACTTGGGTGTCGAGACGTGGCCGCCCGACGCTTGGAAGATGGGCGGGGGGACGGTCTGGGGCTGGATTTCTTACGACCCGGAACTTGATTTGATCTACCACGGCACGGCGAATCCCGGCCCGTGGAATCCGGAGCAGCGCCCCGGCGACAACAAGTGGACTTCGGGCATCTTCGCGCGCCGGCCCGAAACGGGCGAGGCCGTCTGGTTCTACCAGTGGTCGCCGCACGACCTCTTCGACCACGACGGCGTCAACGAGCAAATCCTGCTCGACCTGCCCATCGGCGGGCAGACCCGGAAAGTCCTTGTGCGCCCCGAGCGCACGGGCTACGTCTACGTGCTGGATCGCGCGACGGGCGAAGTGCTTTCGGCAAACCCGTTCGCCCACATCACGTCGTCGAAGGGGGTTGACTTAAAGAGCGGGCAACTGATCCACGCCGAGGATAAGAAGCCGGTGATGGGTCAGGTCGTCCGCGACGTCTGCCCGGCCGCGCCGGGCGGTAAGGACTGGAACCCGTCGGCCTACTCCCCGCGCACGGGCCTCGTCTACATCCCGCACAACAACCTCTGCATGGACTTCGAGGGGCTTGAGGCGAACTACATCGCCGGCACGCCTTACGTCGGCGCGAACGTGAGGATGTACGCCGGCCCCGGCGGGCATCGCGGCGAGTTCACGGCGTGGAATCCCGTCGAGGGTAAACCCGTCTGGAAGATTAAAGAGAACTTCCCCGTCTGGAGCGGCGCGGCGGTGACGGCGGGCGACGTGGTCTTCTACGGCACGATGGAGGGCTGGTTCAAGGCCGTCAACGCGCGGACGGGCGAGCTGCTGTGGCAGTTCAAGACCGGCTCCGGCATCATCGGCCAGCCCGTGGTCTACCGAGGCCCCGACGGCAAGCAGTACGTGGCGATCCTCTCCGGCGTCGGCGGCTGGGCCGGGGCCATCGTCGCCGGCGGGCTCGACCCGCGCGACGCCTCCGGCGCGCTCGGCTTCGTGGGCGCGATGTCGGATCTGCCGGAGCATACGGCGAAGGGGGGGACGCTCTATGCCTTCTCACTCCCCTGAGAGCGCGTTAAAACTTTCCCCGAAGACGAGCGCCGCCGGAGCGCGCCCCGCAGCCACCCTATGTCTGCTCGCGCTGTTCCCCTTCTTACTCCTTTCGTGCGCCGGCAAGGGCGAGTCAGGGCTGACACAGCAGACGCCTTCGCCGCCGGGGCCGCGCGCGGCGCTTCGCGTCTGCGCCGACCCGAACAACCTGCCGTTTTCCAACGACCGCCTCGAAGGGTTCGAGAACAGAATCGCCGAGCTGGTCGCGCGCGAGATAGGCACGCCGGTCGAGTACACTTGGTGGGCGCAGCGCCGCGGTTTTTTTCGCAACACCTTGAGGGCCGGCGAGTGCGACCTCGTGATCGGAGTCCCGGCGAGCTTCGAACTCGCCCTTACCACCTCGCCCTACTACCGCTCCACCTACGTCTTCGTCTCACGCAAAGACCGTCGGCTGAACGTCCGCTCCTTCGACGACCCCGCCTTGCACAGACTTAAAATCGGCGTGCAGATAATCGGCGACGACTTCGTCAACACCCCGCCGGCGCACGCGCTCACCAACCGCAAAATCATCCGGAACGTGAGGGGCTACACCGTCTACGGCGACTACGCGCAAGCTAATCCTCCCGCGCGGATAATTGACGCGGTGGCGAAGGGCGAGGTGGACGTGGCCGTCGTCTGGGGGCCGCTCGCGGGCTACTTCGCGCGACGACAAAAAGTGCCGCTTGAGGTCGTTCCCGTCTCCCCCGAGATTGATCTCCCGTTTCTTCCCTTCGTGTATGACATCTCGATGGGCGTGAGGAGGGGCGATGACGCATTCAGAGAAGAACTCGAAGAGATTCTCGCCCGGAAAAGGGCGGAGATCGAAAGCATACTCGACGAGTACGGCGTCCCGCGGGTCGGGGGAGGACAGGGCAGACCGGCTTCGTAACGCCGTTAAAATTCTCTGCGCCTGCGCCCTCGTCTCAGTGGTGACACTGCTTGCTTCTTGTGAGCGTGAGGAGAGGGGATTTCGGGTCAATCCCCCGTCGGCCGGCCGGATAAATTCCAAGAGGCTAACCGAGCTACAGCCGGGTGTGCCCGCGCCGCATGTTCCGGTGAAGAACGAGTACGAGGAGAACGCCGCCGCCTTGAGCGACGGGAAGCGGCTCTACACGTGGTTCAACTGCGTCGGCTGCCACGCGCACGGGGGCGGCGGGATGGGGCCGGCTCTGATGGACGACCAGTGGATTTACGGCGGCGAGCCGGACCAAATCTTCGCCACCATCGTCGAGGGGCGGCCCAACGGGATGCCTTCTTTCCGCGGCAAGATTCCCGACTATCAAGTCTGGCAACTCGCGGCCTACGTGCGGAGCATGAGCGGGCAGGTGCCGAAGGACGCCGCGCCCGCGCGCGACGACCACATGAGCACAAAGAAGCCCGAGTCGAGGACGGAAAGAGTGCAGCCGAAAGATTCCTCGCTGCCTAAGTCGGCGGAGATGCCGCAATGAGAGAAGGCAGAAGGCAGAAGAGAGAAGGCAGCCAACGCGCCGGAGCAATGAGGCCGGGAGCGGAAGATTTCCGCTCCCCAAGGCTCAAGTCACTGGTCTGCCTACTGCTTACCGCCTACTGCCATCTCTTTGTGTCGGGCTGTGCGGGCGCGCAGTCGGCACTCGACCCGGCCGGGCCGCAGGCGGGCCGAATCGGCTGGCTCTGGTGGCTGATGCTTTACACGCTGACGGCGGTCTTCGTCGTCGTCATGAGTTTCCTGCTCGTCGCCGCCTTCCGCCCGCGCGGGGCTTTTCGCGGCGAGACGGAGGTCACCCCCGACACGCAGCCCGACCCCGGCAGGGAGCGGCGCATGTCGCGCACGGTAATCGGCGGGGTGGTTGCGACCGTCGTCATCCTGTTTGTGCTCCTCGTTTCAAGTTTCCTGACGGGGCGGCGGCTCTACTCGACGGCTCAGGCCGAGGGCGCGCTCGTCGTCAAGGTGACGGGGCATCAGTGGTGGTGGGAGGTCGAGTACGAAGACCCACTCCCGAGCCGCACGCTGACGACGGCGAACGAGATTCACATACCCACGGGCCGCCCCGTGCTCTTCAAGCTTAAGTCGAACGACGTGATCCACAGCTTCTGGGTGCCGAACCTGCACGGGAAGACCGACCTCGTTCCCGGCCACGAGACAAAGACGTGGCTGCGCGCCGACCGCGCCGGAACCTACCGCGGCCAGTGCGCCGAGTTCTGCGGCCACCAGCACGCGCACATGGCCTTCATGGTCGTCGCCGAAACCCCGGAGCAGTTCGGGACGTGGTACGAGGCGCAACTGCAACCCGGTGCCGAACCCTCGACTCCCGCACAGGCGCGCGGCCGCGAGGTGTTCCTCTCATCGCCGTGCATCATGTGCCACCGCATTCAGGGGACGGACGCGGGCGGCACCGTCGGCCCCGACCTGACGCACGTCGCCAGCCGCCCGACCATCGCGGCGGGGACTCTGGAGAACACGCGCGGGCACCTTGCGGGCTGGGTCTTGGACTCGCAGAAGATCAAGCCCGGCAACCACATGCCGCCGAACCCACTTGAGCCCGAAGACCTGCAAGCCTTGCTCGACTACCTGCAAAGCCTGAAGTGAGATGGGGAGGCCGCGAGTGCCGCGACGGAAGGAAAAAGGGGGAGGGGAGAAAAAAGTATCCCGCGCGAAGAAAGCGGCGGCTAAGGCGCCCGCCAACGAGCCGCGCGTAGACGCCGACGCCCTGCGCGCCGTCGTCTCGCGGGCGCGCGCGGCGCGGACTGACGGGGCGCTCGCCGAAGACGTAGTTGATGAGCACGAGCGCGCGGCACTCGAAAAGACTTGGAGCGATCTGCCCGGCCTCTGGGGCCATCTGACGAGCGTCAACCACAAGACGGTCGGCAGCCGCTTCATCACCACCGCCTTCGTCTTCTTCATCCTCGGGGGAATACTCGCCGTCCTCATGCGCGTCCAACTCGCGCGCCCCGAAAACACCTTCCTCGGCCCCGACCTCTACAACCAGATTTTCACGATGCACGGCACGACGATGATGTTCCTCTTCGCCGTGCCCGTGATGGAGGCGATGGCCGTCTACCTCGTGCCCCTCATGGTGGGCACGCGCAACATCGCCTTCCCGCGCCTGAACGCCTTTGGCTACTGGGTCTACCTCTTCGGCGGCATCATGATCTACGTCGCCTTCGTCCTCAACGTCGGGCCGGACGCGGGGTGGTTCGCTTACGTGCCGCTCTCGGGGCCGGAATACTCGCCGGGCAAGCGCGTGGACTTCTGGGCGCAGCTCGTCATCTTCACCGAGGTGTCCGCCCTCGTCATCGCGGCCGAGCTCATCACGACCGTCTTCAAGCTGCGCGCGCCGGGGATGGGCCTCAACCGGATTCCGGTCTACGTCTGGTCGGTGCTGGTGATGGCCTTCATGGTCTTCTTCGCGATGCCGACGCTATCTCTGACGAGCATCTGCCTCATGCTCGACAGGCACGTCGGCACGCACTTCTTCAACCCGGCCGAGGGCGGCGACCCGATACTCTGGCAGCACCTCTTCTGGTTCTTCGGCCACCCGGAGGTCTACATCATCTTCATTCCGGCGACCGGGTTCGTCTCGGCCATCATCCCGACCTTCGTCCGCCGCCCCGTCTTCGGCTACACGGCGCTCGTGCTGTCGCTCGTCTCGACGGGCTTCATCGGCTTCGGCCTCTGGGTTCACCACATGTTTACGGCGGGCCTGCCGAGGATGGGCGAGAGCTTCTTCACGGCGGCGACGATGATGATCGTGATTCCTTCGGGCGTGCAGATATTCTGCTGGATCGCGACCATCTGGGGAGGAAGACCAATCTTTAAGACGCCGATGCTCTTCGTGCTCGGCTTCTTCTTCACCTTCGTCCTCGGCGGGATGACGGGCGTGATGCAGGCGAGCGTCCCCCTCGACCTGCAAGTGCACGACACCTACTTCGTCGTCGCGCACTTCCACTACGTGCTCATCGGCGGCTCGGTCTTCCCCCTCTTCGGCGCGTTCTACTACTGGATGCCGAAGTTCACGGGCCGCATGCTCTCCGAACGCCTCGGCAAGATAAATTTCTGGCTGATGTTCGCCGGCTTTAATTTAACCTTCTTCCCGATGCACCAGTTGGGCCTGCGTGGGATGCCGCGCCGCGTCTACACGTACCTGCCCGGAATGGGCTGGGCCGACATGAACCTCGCCGCGACCGCTGGCGGCGTGCTCCTGACGTTGGGCGTGCTCGTCTTTATCGTCAACTTCTTCAAGAGTCGCCGTACAGGTGTCATTGCGGGCGACAACCCGTGGGGCGCGAGCACGCTCGAATGGGCGACCTCGTCGCCGCCGCCCGACTACAACTTCCTCTACACGCCGACGGTCGCCGGGCGCGACACGCTCTGGACGCAAGCCCCGGATCAGCCCGTCGTCGTGGGCTTGCGCTCGGACGTGCGGCAGGTGCTCGTGACGAAGATGTTGGACGCCGAGCCGGATCACAAGTCTGAATTCCCCGAGCCGACCATCTGGCCGCTGCTGGCCGCGCTCGCCACGACCGCCCTCTTCATCGGCACGATCTTCACGCCGTGGGCCGTGGTCTGGGGCTCGATACCCGTCGCCGTCACGCTCACCGGCTGGTTCTGGCCGAAGAAGAAACAGGCGGAGGAACACCCGCCCGAGGAGGTTAAGGAGAAGATCGGGGAGCGGGCGGCGCTCCGCGTGAGGGAGGAGTCGCCATGAGCGCGCGGCGCACGATTGACGTGTCTGACTTGCCGACCTACGCCTTCGGCCACCGCCCGCTGACGTGGTGGGCGACCTTGAGCATGATCTTCATGGAGGGCACGATGTTCGTCGTGCTCCTCGTCTCCTACTTCTTCCTGCGCACGCGCGTGGACGACTGGCCGCCGGGCGGGACGTGGCCGCCGGACTTGCTCTGGGGCACGGTCAACACGCTCATCATCCTCGCGAGTTGCGTCCCGAACTATTTCGCGGACAAGGCGGCCAACCGCCTCGACCTGCGCGGCGTGCGCCTCTGGATGATCGTGACGCTCCTCTTCGCGGTGGCCTTCGCGGTCGTCCGCGTCTTCGAGTTCCGCGGCCTGAACTGCCGCTGGGACCAGAACGCCTACGGCTCAATCGTCTGGATGAACATGGGCTTCCACACGGCGCACCTTCTGACGGACATGGTTGACACCGTCGTGCTCATCGCGCTGGTGTTTCTGGGGCCGGTTGAGGGTAAGCGATTCGTGGACGTGGCGGAGAACAGCGCCTACTGGTACTTCGTCGTGGCGATGTGGCTGCCTCTCTACGCGGTCATCTACCTCGCGCCGCGCCTGCTCTGAAATGAGGTGGTTGAAAGTGGACTCCGAGGCCGCGAGAGATTTCAAGGAGGGCGCCGGGCCGGGCCGGCTGTGGGCGGGCGTGCTCGCGGGGCCGCTGGCGATGCTTTTGCAGTTGCAGGTCAACTACGCCCTCGTGCTCTGGGCGTGCGCGGCGGGCCGGGAGTGGCCCCTGCACCTGACGGCGGTTCTGGCGCTCGCCGTGACGGCCGCGGGCGGCCTGCTCTCGTGGCGCAACTGGCGGCGGAGCGGCGCGGGGTGGGAGGACGAGGGCGCAGGCGTCGTCCCGCGCAGCCGCTTCATGGCGGTCGTCGGCATCCTGTCGGCCGTCCTGTTCGCGCTGGTCATCGTCGCGCAGTGGATTGCGGTTTTCGTCTACGGCCCCTGTGAGAGATGAAGGAAAAAGGAAACAGGAAACAGGAAACAGGAAGAAGGGGCCTTCGCCTGCCGCTTGCCTTGTGTCTTTTCACTTTTTCCTTTTTCCTTTTCCCTTTTCCCTTCGCGTTCGCGCACGACGGGAAGCCGCATACGCTCAGCGACCTCTGGTACACGTGGGGCCTCGACCCGCTCGTCATCGTGAGCCTCGGCTTGACGGGGTGGCTGTACTTCCGCGGCGCGCGTAGGGCGTGGCGGGAGTCGGGGCGCGGGACGCGGGCGCGCAGGTTAGAGGCGTGGGCTTTCGCGGGCGGGTGGCTCGCGCTCTTCGTCGCGCTCGTCTCGCCGCTCCACCCGTGGGGCGAGGTACTCTTCTCCGCACACATGACGCAGCACGAACTCCTCATGCTCGTCGCCGCGCCCCTGCTCGTGCTCGCGCGACCGCTCGTCCCTTTCCTGTGGGCGCTGCCTATGCGCTGGCGACAGGGCCTCGGGGCGGCGGGCAAGCGGCGCGCGGTGCAAGCGGTCTGGCGCGCGATCACCAACCCGCTCGTCGCGTGGGCGATTCACGCCGCCGCGCTCTGGGTCTGGCACGCGCCCGTGCTGTTCGAGGCGACGCTTCAGAGCGACCTCATCCACACGCTGCAACACGTAAGCTTCCTCGGCTCGGCGCTCCTCTTCTGGTGGGCGCTCATCCACGGCCGCCGGGGGCTGTTGGGCTACGGGGCGGCGGTGCTTTACGTGTTCACCACGTCGGTTCACAGCGGCGTGCTCGGCGCGTTGATCACTTTCGCCCGGAAGGTCTGGTATCCGGCCTATTCGGGTATGACTTCATCTTGGGGCCTGACGCCTCTGGAGGATCAGCAACTCGGCGGGCTCATCATGTGGGTGCCCGCCGCCGTCGTTTACATCGCCGCGGGGCTGGCCCTGATGGTGGGCTGGATGCGCGAGTCTGAGCGGCGGGTGCGAAGGCGCGAAAGCCGCGCCTTGCAAACCCGGACGGCAGTAGGCGGAGAGTAAGAAGATGCGGAGCACATTGAAAGCAGCGGACACGGTTAAAGTGGCCTTCGTGTGCCTGCTGCTGATCTCACTTTCCGCCCTCTCGTCTTGCGACAAGGACGCCGAACGGGCGGCGGAGGAGATGACGGGCGGGACTCCCACGAAAGGAAGGGCTGCTATCGGTCGCTACGGCTGTTCGACGTGCCACACGATCCCCGGCGTGGGCGGCGCTACGGGGATGGTCGGCCCGCCGCTCGGTCAGGTGGCGAGTCGCGTGTACCTCGCCGGGAGGCTCCAGAACACGCCCCACAACATGATCCGTTGGATACAAAACCCGCAAGGTGTGGACGATAAAACTGCCATGCCGAACCTCGGCGTGACTGACGCGGACGCGCGAGACATCGCTAGCTACCTTTACACGTTGAAGTAGAAGTTGATTGCCTCGGCGAAAATAGATTCATGTGAGAAATGTCAATTCCATGGTCTCATGGGCGTTTAATCGCGACGCTCTTCGTACTGCAATCTCTCTCGGCCTGCGCGTCGAAGCCCTTGGGGCCGCTCGCCTACGTGAGTAACGAGCGCGACGGCACGATCTCGGTCATGGATACGGGCACTGACCGTGTGGTTCAGACGATCAAAGTCGGGGCGAGGCCGCGCGGCATCCGCCTGAGTCCTGACGGCAGCCGCGTTTACGTCGCACTGAGCACGCCGTCGGGGCAGAGCTACAACGAGGCTGACAATAAGATCGCGGCCATCGAGACGGCGAGTGGGCGCGTGGTGGCGAAGTATACAATCGGCTCCGACCCCGAACAGTTGGCCGTGAGCCTTGACGGTAAAAAGCTTTACGCTTCGAACGAGGACGCCGGGACGGCGTCGGTCACGGACGTTGAGACGGGGCGGCTGCTCGCCACTCTCGTCGTCGGCATCGAGCCCGAAGGCGTGACGATCAGCCCCGACGGGCGCTGGGTCTACGTGACCGCCGAGACGAGCAACACCGTCTCCGTCATCGACACGCAGACCGACCGCGTCGCCGCGACCTTCATGGTCGGCGCGCGGCCTCGGGACACGGCCTTCTCTCCCGACGGCTCTCGCGCCTACGTCACGGCGGAGATTGGTCGCACGCTCTCAGTCGTTGACGCGTCAACCCACACGGTCGTCAACACGGTGGAGCTGCCGCGCGGCGAAAATGTGAAGCCGATGGGCGTCGTCGTCTCCGACGACGGGCGCAAAGTCTACGTGGCGAACGGGCGGGCCGGCACCGTCACGGTGCTCGACGCGGCGAGCCTTAAAGTTCTGACGACCGTTCCGGTCGGGAGGCGGGTCTGGGGGCTCGCGCTCACGCCGGACGGCAGGAAGGTTTACGCGGCCAACGGGCTGTCTAATGACGTGTCGGTCATTGACACCGCGACCGACAAGGTCGCCGTAACCATCAAGGCGGGGGACGGGCCGTGGGGAATCGCGATCAGCCGTTAACATTTCAATTTCATCGTCCGCGCCGCCCACGCCTCAGACCGCGCGAGCCCTCCTCGACGGTGCCCGGCGAGACATTTCGTGGGCGTCTCTCGAAGTGTCTTATCGCTGTAGCCTGTGCCCTCGCGCTGGCGGGGTCGTCAGGCGCGCAAACTTTTGCCGGAACTGGGGCCTCGCGGCAAGGGCTGAGAATCGAAGGCGAGGTGCTCGACGGATCAGGCGCGCCTGTCGCCGGCGCCGAAGTATCTCTGATCGTCGGCACGTCCGTCGTCGCCCAAGCGGCCACCGGCGAGGACGGTAAATTCGCCTTCGACCACGTGGCCGGCGAGGAAGGCACCCTCGTCGTGAGCGCGCGCGGATTCGCGCAGGTCAGGCGAAAGTGGAGTCCGGGGAAAGGGACGGAGGAGCGGCTGCGAATTGTGCTTGCGCCTGCCTCCCTCACGGAGCAAGTCGTCGTCACGGCAACGCGCACCGAAACTCGCCTCGGCGACGCGGCGTCGAGCATCACGGTGATTTCATCCAAAGAACTCACGACGACCGCCGCGCTGCGCCTCGACGACGCGCTCCGTCAGATTCCGGGCTTCCAACTGTTCCGCCGTTCAGGCAGCCGCACGGCGAACCCGACGACGCAGGGCGTTTCTTTGCGCGGCACGGGCGCGAGCGGCGCAAGCCGCGCGCTGGTGCTTGCGGACGGCGTACCCTTAAACGACCCCTTCGGCGGGTGGGTCTACTGGGGGCGCGTGCCGCGAGAGGCCTTGGGCCGCGTCGAGGTCTTGCGCGGCGGCGCGTCGCACCTCTACGGCGGCGGCGCACTCGGCGGCGTCGTCCATCTCATCACGCGAGCACCCTCCGCGCCGCCCCTCGCCCTTGAGGTGTCATACGGCAATCAGGAAACGCCGGGCGCGAGCCTCTTCGCCAGCGGGAGCAGAGGGAAGTGGGCTGTAAGCGTGGGCGCGGAAGTGTTCCGCACCGAGGGTTACATCCTCGTTGACGAGCGCGAGCGCGGCGCGGTTGACACGCCCGCCGGGTCGCGCCACTCGGTGCTCGACCTCACGCTGGAGCGGCGTGTCGGCACCGGGGGTCGTCTGTCCGCGCGCGGCCACGTCTTCGGCGAGTCGCGCGCCAACGGCACGCCGCTGCAAACCAACTACACCCGCCTTCGCCAGTTGAGCGCGGGCGGCGACTTCCCCACAAAACGATTCGGCAGTTTCAACGTCAGGGCGTACGGCGGCGCGCAGGTCTACGACCAAACCTTTTCTGCCGTCTCCGCGGACAGAAACAGCGAGGCGCTGACGCGCGTACAGCGAGTGCCGTCACAATTCGCGGGCCTGACGCTTCAATGGTCGCGCGCCGTTGGCG
>JALZHT010000252.1 GCA_030860645.1 Acidobacteriota bacterium | reverse complement strand
CGGCTACGGCGACCAGGCTGGCGGCGGTGGTGGCGGCGGCTACGGCGGGCCGACGGGGGGCAGCTACGGCCAGGGGACGTAGCAGACGACGACGGGGGGGCGGGGAGAGGCGAGGACGGAGGGCGTCCGCGCGTGAGGCCGCCGCGCCTCCCCGTCTCCGCTTCCGTCTCCTTCCGGCGCGGGCGTCCGCGCTGATAAAATTCGGCATCCAAGCGGGCAGCGCCGGGTTCTTCGGCCGGCGCTGCTCGTTCGTTTATGCGGGCCTAAGGCATTTTAGATTTGCGATTTTTGATTTTTGATTGGAAGGCGGAAGCGCCCGCCACTTCCTCCAATCGCAAATCAAACATCAAAAATCAAAAATGCCTTAATCCGTTGTTCCCGGAGTGCTGAAAGATGACGAACGTCGTGCCACCCGCCCTGTCCCTGCTCGCCCCCGACCAGCTTTTCCGCAAGTACATAGACGAAGCGGTCGCGAAGACGGCCGGCAACGTCAGCCCGCTCTACCGCCTCGACGCCCTCGACTGGACGGTGCTCGTCCTCTACTTCACCGTCCTCTCCGTGCTCGCGCTCTACGGCGCGTACCGGGTCAAGCAGGTCATAGACTTCTGGCGCTACCGCCGCGTCGTGCCGCGCCCCAAAGCCCTGTTCGCGGAAGACGAACTGCCGCGCGTGACCGTGCAGCTCCCGCTCTTCAACGAGATGTACGTCGTCGGGCGGCTGCTCGCGTCGGTCGCCGCGCTCGACTACCCGCGCGACCGGCTGGAGGTGCAGGTGCTCGACGACTCGACCGACGAGACCCGCGAGGTCGCGCGCCGCGCCGTCGAACGCTACCGGGCCGAGGGCCTGGACATCGCTTACGTCCACCGCGACGACCGCGCGGGCTTCAAGGCGGGCGCGTTGCGGCACGGGTTGAGGACGGCGAAGGGCGAGCTGGTCGCCGTCTTCGACGCCGACTTCACGCCCCGGCCGGACGCGCTGCGCAAGCTCGTCCACTACTTCACCGACCCCCTGGTGGGCTGCGCGCAGATGCGCTGGTCGCACATCAACGGCTCGTACAACCTCCTGACGCGCCTGCAAACCATCCTCCTCGACGGCCACTTCGTCATCGAGCAGACGGTGCGCAACCGCACGGGCGGCTTCTTCAACTTCAACGGCACGGCGGGCCTCTGGCGGCGGCGCGCGATAGAGCTTTCGGGCGGCTGGCAGCACGACACGCTGACAGAGGACACCGACCTCAGTTTCCGCGCGCAACTCATGGGCTGGCGCTTCGTCTACCTGCTGGACGAGGACGCGCCCTCGGAGGTGCCCGTCGAGATCAACGCCTTCAAGGCGCAACAGCGGCGCTGGGCGAAGGGCGTCACCGAGGTCGCCCTCAAGCTCTACCCGCGCATCCTGCGCGCGCGCCTCCCGGGGCGGGTGAAGCTGGAGATGTTCTTCCGGCTGACGGGGAACGTGAGTTACCCGCTGATGATCCTGACGAGCCTCTTGCAGTTCCCGCTGCTCGTCGTCCGCTACAACCAGGGCCTCTACCACCTGATGGTGCTCGACCTGCCGCTCCTGTTCTTCTCGACCGCGTCGGTCGTGCTCTTCTACGGCTCGGCCATCTGGTATCTCGACCGCCCGCGGCCGCGCCGCCGCCTCCTCCACCTGCCGCTCGTGATGGCGCTCGGCGTCGGGCTGGCCTTCTCGAACGCGCGCGCCGTCTTCGAGGCTTTGCTCGGCGTCAAGACCGAGTTCGTGCGCACGCCGAAGTACAAGGTCGAGGGGGCGCGGGACGCTTCGTGGAGACGCAAGAAGTATTCCGGCGGGCGGGGCTGGCTCCCCGCCTTCGAGCTGGGCTTCGCCGTCTACTTCCTGCTCGCCATCCTCTACGCCGCGCGCATGGCGATGTGGGGCACGATCCCTTTCCTCTCGCTCTTCTGCTTCGGCTACGGCTACATGGGCCTGATGAGCCTGCTCCAGACGGCCGGCGTCCGCCGCCGGATCGAGGCGCTGCGCCCCGCCGCCTGAAAAGAGAATTAAGAATTAAGAATCGGCACTCCGCCATTCTTAATTCTTAATTCTTAATTCTCTTTTCTTGACCGCCGCGCCGCCACGCCGTAGTATCTCCGCCGTCAACATCCCGTGCGCCGCCGCGCACCCACACCGAACCTTTCAGAGAGAGGAAATCATGTTCAGAAAAGTCCCCTCCTTCGCGGCGCGGCTCGCCGCGCTGTGCGCGTGCCTCGTCTTCGCAGCCGTCTCCGCCGCCTCGCAGTCGCAGGCGACGACCGGCGACATCGAGGGCCGCGTGCTCGACCCCGCGGGCGCGGTCGTCCGCGAAGCGACCGTCACGGCCACGAACAAGGCCACCGGCTTCGAGAAGACGGCGACGACGGACGAGGACGGCGGCTACCGCTTCGTCCTCCTGCCGCCCGGCACCTACGACGTGCGCGCCTCGGCCGCCAACTTCACCGCCGCGCAGGCCGCCGGCGTCGAAGTCACCGTCGGCAGTAAGACGCCGCTCGACCTGACGCTCACCGTCGGCGGCTCCTCCGAGACCATCACGGTCACGGGCGAGGCCCCCGCGGTCGAGACGGCGCGCACCTCGGTCGCCACCACCATCAACGAGCGCTCCATCGAGAACCTGCCGATCAACGGCCGCAACTTCCAGGACTTCGCCACGCTCTCGCCGGGCGTGGTGCGCGACCCGCGCGGCGGCGACCTCTCGGTCGGCGGCCAGCGCGGCACGCTCAACAGCCTCCAGGTCGACGGCGTAGACAACAACAACACCTTCTTCGGCCAGGCGCTCGGGCGCGGCGGCGTCCGCCCGCCCTACCAGTTCTCCGAGGAGTCGGTGCAGGAGTTCCAGGTCAACCAGAACGGCTTCTCGGCCGAGTTCGGGCGGGCCGGCGGGGCGGTCATCAACGTCGTCACCAAGTCCGGCACCAACGAGTTCCACGGCGGGCTGTTCGAGTACCTGCGCGACGAGTCCCTGAACGCCAACGACCCCGTGACGAAGGCCAACCAGGCGCGGCGCGGCCAGCCGAACAAGCGGCCGCCCTCGAAGATTCACCAGTTCGGCGGGCGCGTCGGCGGCCCCATCGTCCGCAACCGCGCCTTCTTCTTCTTCACCTACGACGGCCAGCGCGCCGACGTGCCGCAAGTCCTCGACGTGCCCAACCTCGCCGCGGCCCCCGCGGCCGCGCGCGAACGCCTCCTGCCCCTGCTCGACACCTACCAGGTCGGCCGCAACCAGGACGTTTTCCTCGGCAAGGTTGACGTTTCGCTCAACGAGTCGAACCAGCTCACTTTGCGCTACAACCACCAGGGCTTCACGGGCCGCAACAACGAGAACAACGGCCCGCTCTCGGCCGAGGAGCACTCGGGCGACAGCATCGTCAAGAGCGACACCTTCTCGGGCACGCTCGCCTCGACGCTGACGCGCTCGGTCGTCAACGAGCTGCGCTTCCAGCTCGCGCGCGACAAGGAGCCGGGCGAGGCCAACAGCGACGCCCCCGAGGCCGTCATCGGGACGGGCGCGGGCACGAACCTGAGCATCGGCCGCAACAACTTCAGCCCGCGCGAGACGACCATCAAGCGCGTCCAGTTCATCGACAACCTCTCCTACGTGCGCGGCCGCAGCAACTTCAAGTTCGGCCTCGACTTCAACTTCGACCGCATCCTCAACTTCTTCCCCGGCCTCTTCAGCGGCTCCTACACGTTCCCGAGTTACACGGCCTTCGCCAACAACCAGCCGACGGCCTACACGCAGAACTTCCCCGGCCCCGGCACCTCGGGCGGGACGACCGAGCCGAACCTCTCCGAGTACGCCTTCTACGCGCAGGACGACTGGCGCGTCACGCCGAAGCTCACGCTCAACCTCGGCGTCCGCTACGACTACCAGAGGATGGCCTGCCCGCCGGTGCAGAACCCCGACCCGCTGCTGCTCTCGAACGGCCTCGACACCTCGACCTGCCCCGACGACAGGAACAACTTCGCGCCGCGCCTCGGCCTCTCCTACGCGCCCGACGAGCGGACGGTGGTGCGCGCCGGCTACGGCATCTACTACAGCCGCACCCCGGCCATCGTGCTCGGCACGGCCCACTCGCAGAACGGCATCAACGTGACGGGCATCAACCTCAACGCCGCCGGCATCGCCGCGGCCGGCCTCGTCTACCCGAACATCCTCGCCGCGCCCCCGCCCGGCGTCTCCTCGAACCCGAACCTCTTCCTCTTCTCCGAGGACTACGTGCAGCCCTACGTGCAGCAGGGGCGCGTCGGCGTCGAGCGCGAGGTCTGGAGCGGGCTGAGCGTGTCGGCGAACTACCTCTTCTACAAGGGCGTCCACCTGACGCGGACGCGCGACATCAACCTCTTCGCGCCCACGGCCTTCACGCGCACCGGCCCCGACGGGCAGACCTACACCTTCGAGCGCTTCTCCAGCGCCCGCCCCATCTCGCGCGCGGCGGGCCTCTCCTACAACCGCATCAGCATCTTCGAGAGCGGCTCGCGCTCGCTCTACAACGGGCTGGCGTTGCAGGCGACGAAGCGCTACGCGCGCGGCTTCCAGTTCATCGCCGCCTACACCTTCTCGAAGGCCGAGGACGACCGCCCCGACCAGACCATCGTCGTCGTCGGGGCCGACGACGCCAAGATCGTCCAGAACCAGCTCAACCCCGGCGACGACTACGCCCGCTCCGACACCGACATCCGCCACCGCTTCGTCTTCAGCCCCGTCTACGAGTGGGGCCGCATCTCGTGGAGCGAGAACGCCGTCGTGCGCGCCCTCCTCAGCGACTACACCTTCTCGACCATCGTGCAGTTGCAGTCGGGCACGCCCTACTCGGCGCTCGTGAGCGGCGACCCGAACAACGACGGCAACCGCGCCAACGACCGCCTGCCGGGGACGGAGCGGAACCAGTTCACGACGCCCGCCGTCTACCAACTCGACGCCCGCCTGACCCGCAACATCCCGTTCACCGAGTCGGTGCGGCTGCGCCTGATCCTCGAAGCCTTCAACGTCTTCAACCGCGCCAACGTGGCGACGGTCAACAACACCTTCTTCAACTTCTCGACGGCGGGCGGCGGCACGCTCACGCTCCCGTCGGCGGCCACCGCCTTCGGCACGCCGCGCACCTTCGGCTCGCCCGCGTCGGGGACGACCACCTTCGTCACCCCGCGCCAGTTACAGTTGGCCG
>JALZHT010000251.1 GCA_030860645.1 Acidobacteriota bacterium | reverse complement strand
CCCGAACGCCGCACGCGCGAACGCACGGCGCGCGAGCGCCGCGAGGAATTAAGCCCGGCGGCCATCGCGCGCGCGGCGCGCACCGTCTACGTCCGCCCGACGCGCCACCTCGACAAGAAGTACCTCGAATACAAGCTGCACAAGTACCCGGAGTTGCGCGAGTGGGGGCTGGCGCTCGTCGAGGACGAGCGCGCCGCCGACCTCGTCATCTCCGTCGACAAGGCCGCGCTCAACTACATCTTCACCGTCACCGACCCGCGCACCAGCGTCATCGTCGCGAGCGGCAAGGCGGTCGCCGTCAACGGCCTCGTCGCCGCCGAATACCTGGGCCGCGAAATCGTCAAAAAGATCAGGGACGTGCGCGCCTCGTCCGACCGCCGCCCCCGCCAGCGGAAGCACCGCGACCCCGAAGAGGACGAGGGCGAAGACGAAGAATGGAGCGAGTCGTAAAGGCAATTAATCAACACCGGAACCGGGAAGGGGAAGTTATGCGAAAGGGATTTTTCTTCACCACCATCGCGCTGCTCCTGCTCGCGCCCGCGAGCCTGCGGGCGCAGACGGATGAGTACAAGTACGAGGTCGGGGCGGTCTTCACCGCCATCGGCGCGGAGGACATGGAGGGCGCGTCGAAGGGCGTGGGCGCGCGCTTCGGCTACAACTTCAGCGACCACTTCGCGCTCGACGCCGAGACCGCCTTCTTCCCGAGCCGCCACCTCGGCAACAGCCAGTTCGGGCAGAATGCGCAGGGGTTCGTCGGCGTCAAGGCCGGGGCGCGCTCGAAGTACGCCGGCATCTTCGCCAAGGCCCGCCCCGGCGTGATGTTCATCGGGGGCTCGACCTCCGGCTTCGACTGCGACTCGCGGGGGTTCTTCAGAGCCTGCCGCCCCGAGCGCAACCACCTCGCGCTCGACGCGGGCGTCGTCGCGGAGTTTTACCCCTCCGCGCGCACCATCGTTCGCGTTGACCTCGGCGACACCATCGTCCGCTTCAGGGACGCCGGGCGGAACGTCTTCAACGGCGCTCAGGTGGTTGCGTCTGACATCACGCACAACTTCCAAGCCACCGTCGGCTTCGGCTACAGGTTTTAGCAAGGGGGAGGAGGAAGGGTAAAAAGGGAAGGGGGAAGAGGGACAAAGCTTTTCGCTCTTCCCCCTTTCCCTCTTCCCCCTTTTACTCTGAGCTTTATTCCGCCTTCGGCGCGGCGGCGCGCACGGCGTCGGAGACGCCGGCCTCGTAGTTCTTGAAGTTCTCGTTGAAGCGGCGGGCCAGTTCCTTCGCCTTGCGGTCGTAGGCTTCCTTGTCCTTCCAGGTGTTGCGCGGCGTGAGCACGTCGGCCGGCACGCCCGGCACGGAGGCGGGGACGTGGACGCCGAAGACGGGGTCGGGGCGCGTCTCGACCCCGGCGAGCGTGCCCGTGAGGATGGCGCGGATCATGGCGCGCGTGTGCTTGATGGACATGCGCGAGCCTTCGCCGTAGGGGCCGCCCGACCAGCCCGTGTTGACGAGCCAGCAGTCGGCCCGGTGCTCCTGAATTTTTTTGCCGAGGAGGTCGGCGTAGACGCCGGGGTGCAGCACCATGAAGGGCGCGCCGAAGCAGGTCGAGAAGGTCGCCTGCGGCTCGGTGACGCCGCGCTCGGTGCCGGCGACCTTCGCCGTGTAGCCCGAGAGGAAGTGGTACATGGCCTGCTCCGCCGTGAGGCGCGCGACGGGCGGGAGCACGCCGAAGGCGTCGGCCGTGAGCATGATGATGTTTTTGGGGTGGCCGGCGTGGCCCTCGGGCACGATGTTCGGGATGGAAGTCAGGGGGTAGGCGGCGCGCGTGTTCTCGGTCTTCGAGGCGTCGTCGAGGTCGGGTACGCGCGTCGCGGGGTCGTAGGCGACGTTCTCCATGATGGTGCCGAACATGCGGGTGGTGCGGTAGATGTCCGGCTCGGCCTCGGCCGAGAGCTTGATGACTTTGGCGTAGCAGCCGCCCTCGAAGTTGAAGATGCCGTCGTCCGACCAGCCGTGCTCGTCGTCGCCGACCAGGCGACGCTCGGGGTCGGCCGACAGCGTCGTCTTCCCCGTCCCCGAGAGGCCGAAGAAGACGGCCACGTCCCCCGACTCGCCGACGTTGGCCGAGCAGTGCATGGACATCACGCCGCGCTGCGGCAGCAGGTAGTTAAGAACCGAGAAGACGCTCTTCTTCGTCTCGCCCGCGTAACTCGTCCCGCCGATGAGGACGAGGCGCTGGCTGAAGTCCACGAGGATGAAGGTCTGCGAGCGCGTGCCGTCGCGGTCGGGGTCGGCCTTGAAGCTGGGGAAGTTGACGACGGTGAACTCGGGCGTGTGCTGCTCACGCCCTTCGTCGTCGTTGATGAACATCGTGCGGGCGAAGAGCGAGTGCCAGGCCAGTTCGGTGACGACGCGGACGGCGAGGCGGTAGCGCGGGTCGGCCCCGGCGTAGGTGTCCTGGACGAAGAGGTCGCGCCCGTCGGCGTGGCGCATCATGCGGTCGCGCAGCGCGTTGAACTTCTCCCGCGAGAACTCCTTGTTGACCTCGCCCCAGAAAACTTTATCTTCGCTCGAAGGCTCGCGGACGATGGCCTTGTCTTTGGCCGCCCGGCCCGTGTGCTCGCCCGTGTCAACGATGAGCGCCCCGTGCGCGGAGAAGACGCCCTCGCCGCGCCGCCCAATGACCTCGTAGAGTTCCGGCGTCGTCAGGTTCCAGTGGACGCTGGCCGGGGCGTTGATGCCGAGCGCGTCGAGGCCGACCTCGCTGCGCCTGCGCCCGTGCTCACGCCCCGCGCTCCGTTTGATTGCCGTCATAGATTCTCCTGGTTAACGGTGAACGGTGAATGGTGAATGGTGAATAGAGGGTAGACCGTCCCTCGGCTCGCGGAGTGACCGCGCGGGCACGCCGCCACTCGACCGCCATTCCCCATTTACCATTTACCCTTCACCCCTTTGTTTGCCCCGCGAACAAATCCGGGGCCTAAACGCGGCAGGAGCGCGGCGGGCCGACAGTGGCGGCCCGGCAGCGCTCCCGCTTTGATCCCTTCGAAAGCTGTCGCCCCCGGAGTTACTCCGCTTCCCTGTTCTTGCGCTCCTCGGCCAGCTCGCGCAGCGCGACCGACAAATCGCGCGCGGCCCGCTCCAGGCGGTCGGCCGTCGCGTCGAGGTCGTCGCCGCCTTCGGGCGACTTGCTGCTGACGGCGGCCAGCGCGTCGTCGATCTGCGCCGTCAGCCGCTCGGCCGCCGACTGCACCTCCTGCTCGGCGCGCGTCAGTCGTCTGGGGGACGAAGAAGTACCTTTGCTGCTCACAAAAACCACCTGGCTCGTCAGGCTGAATGAATGAAAATTTAAGCTAATGTCTTACCATCAACGGGGTGCGCTTTCAAGTCGGGGCAGCGCCGGGGCCGCCGACCATCATCACATCGCCGCGTCAATCCTGCAACCCCCGCCCCCCGGCCTCTCGTATTGACTACCGCCGGCACCGCGGGTTGAATCTTTCACGGAGAAGACCAATGATGAAAAAACGTCTCACGCCGCGCCCGTCCCTCGCCCTCGGCCTCGCGCTCCTCTGCCTCGTCGCGGGCGGCCGCGCCGCGCTCGCGCAGGACAAGGCCGCGCGCATTGACGAGCTGATGAAGACCTACCACGGCTTCGGGCAGTTCAACGGCGCGGTGCTCGTGGCCGAGGGCGGCAGCGTCATCCACAAGAAGGGCTACGGCCTCGCCAACATGGAGTGGAACATCCCGGTCGAGCCTGACACCAAGTTCCGCCTCGGCTCGATCACCAAGCAGTTCACGGCCGCGCTCGTCCTGCAACTCGTGCAGGAGGGCAAGCTCAAGCTCGACGGGCGGGTCACGGATTACCTGCCCGACTACCGCAAGGACACGGGCGACCGCGTCACCGTCCACCACCTCCTCAACCACACCTCCGGCATCCCCAGCTACACGGGGCTGCCGAACTTCTTCAACGACGTGAGCCGCGACCCCTACGCGGTCGCCGACTTCGTCAAGAAGTACGCCAGCGGCGACCTCGAATTCGAGCCGGGCGCGAAGTTCAGCTACAACAACTCGGGCTACTTCCTGCTCGGCGCGATCATCGAGCGGGTCACGGGCAAGCCCTACGACGTTGTCCTCAAGGAGCGCATCCTCGACCCCCTCGGGATGAAGAACACGGGCTACGATCTCCACGCGCCGCTGCTGCCCAAGCGCGCCGCCGGCTACGCGCGCACGCCGGCCGGCTACGTCAACGCGCCCTACCTCGACATGTCGCTCCCCTACGCGGCCGGCTCGATGTACTCGACCGTGGAAGACCTGTACCTGTGGGATCAGGCGCTCTACACGGACAAGGTTCTGCCGGCCGCGATGCGCGAGCTGATGTTCAAGCCGGGGCTGGAGAACTACGCCTACGGCTGGTTCGCGGCGAAGGCCCCGCTCGCGGCGGGCGCGACGCCCGTCGCGACGGTGGCGCACGGCGGCGGCATCAACGGCTTCAACACGCTCATCGTGCGGATGCCGGAGACGAAGAACCTCATCGTGCTTTTGAACAACACGGGCGGCGCGCCGCTCGACCCCATCTCGAAAAACATCGCGCGCGTCCTCGCCGGGCTGCCCGTCGAGCCGCCGCGCCAGTCCATCGCCGCGGTGCTGACGAAGACGGCGTTCGAGCGCGGCGTGCAGGAGGCGATCAAGCAGTACCGCGAGCTGAAGGCGACGCAGGCCGACAAGTTCGACTTCGCGGAGCGCGAGCTGAACGCGCTCGGCTACCAGCTCCTCGGGGCGGGGCGCGTGAAGGACGCCGTCGAAATCTTCAAGCTCAACGTCGAGGCGTACCCGCAAGCCTTCAACACCTACGACAGCCTCGGCGAAGCCTACGCCGCCGCCGGCGAACGCGACCTCGCCGTGCAGAACTACCGCAAGTCGCTCGAACTCAACCCGCAGAACACCAACGCCGTCGAGCGCCTGAAGAGGCTCGAAGGAAAACCGTAGTTTCGAGTCGAGGGAATTTTTGATTTTTGATTTGCGATTGGAAGAAGGGGCGGCCGCCTTCGTCTTCAAATCAAGAATCAAAAATCGCAAATCTAAAATCGCCCCGTTACCCGGCACGCAGCGCCCACGCCAGCGCCCACAGCAGCGCCGTGAGCAGCCCGTGCGTGAGGAGGTTGAGGGCGACGGCGGCGCGGGCGCGCTCGTCGAGCGCGCCCTCCAGGAG